>JASHUE010000641.1:0-9516 GCA_030040195.1 Streptosporangiaceae bacterium
TGCTCATCCCGCTCGCCGTGGGCTCGCAGCCGCAGGTGACGCCGTAGTCGGCGGAGGCATCGGCGGCCCGGTCCCGAGCCGTGGCCGCGGAGGCCAGCGCCTGGGTCAGGGCCGGGACCTGAGCCGGTGCCCCGACGCGCTCGGGCCACGACTCGGCGGTCGCGGCGCTGCTGGCCTCTGGCCACCGCTGCGCGCCGACAGCCTGCAGCGCGTCGAGTGCCATCCCGAGCTTCTCGTACAGGAACAGCACCGGCGCGCCGTCGGCCACGGCCAGCCCGGCCCGCAGCGCGTCAGCCGGATTCTCGGCCGCCTCGCACCGGATGTCCGGCCTCGCCTCTCGCACCGCCGCGCCGATGAGCGCGGTCATCTCACCCGGCTCGCGCCCGCGCTTGTCACTGTCCTCGTAGATGACGACGGTGGCGAAACAGGCGGCGACGGCGCGTGCGGTCTGGGCCAGCAGGTCGTCCCGGCGGTCGCCAGGCAGCGTGATGACGGCAACCGGCGTGCCGCCCCAGACGTCGAGTACGAACTGGCCGGTGGATTCCAGCGCGGCGGCGTTGTGCCCGTAGTCCACGATGACCGGGCTGGTGCCCGCGCGGTAGATATTGGCGCGGCCGGGGTTCGAATCCTCTGGCGTGAACGTGACCAGAGCCCGGCGGATGTCCTTGGCGCTCATGCCGGCCCCGCGGCAGGCGGCCACGGCCGCGAGCGCGTTGGCGAGCACATGTCTCGCCTTCCCGCCAAATCCGCCGGGCAGCTCGGCCACGCCGAGGAGCGCGCGCCGCTCGCCGCCTTCGGTCTCGGTGAGCTGGCCGTCGATGATCTCGTAACACAGCCCGCCCTCGCGCTTGTGCCGCTCGATGACGGGACTGCCGGGGACCAGGCTGAAGAACCTCACGGCCGGAGAATGCCGCCGCACCGCCGACCGCTCGGCGAGCGCTGCCGTCGCCGGGTCGTCCGCGTTCAGCACGAGCGAGCCGCTGTCGCGTATCTCCTCGGCCACGAGTGCCTTCACGTGGATCAGTTCGTCCATGTCATCGATGTTGTCGTCGCCGAGATGGTCGGCGCTGATGTTCGTGACGACGGCGACGTCGGCCACGTCATAGCCGAGGCCGCGCCTGATGATGCCGCCGCGCGCGGTCTCCAGGACCGCCGCCTCCACGGTCGGGTCGTCCAGCACCATCTCGGCTGACCGCGGGCCCGAGGCATCCGCCGAATAGATAACTTCGCCGGCGATGCTGACCCCGTCGGTGCACGACATGCCCACCCGCAGCCCGGCCTGGCCGAGGACGTGGCCGATCATCCTGACCGTCGTCGTCTTGCCGTTGGTGCCGGTCACCGAGATGATCGGGATCCGGCCCTGGGCTCCGGGCGGGAACAGGCTGTCGACCACGGCCGCGGCGACGTCACGCGGTGTTCCCTCGGTGGGGGACAGGTGCATCCGCAGGCCTGGGCACGCGTTGAGCTCGAGGACGCCGCCGGGCTGCGCCGGGCCGTGACCGGCCGGGTCGAGCAGCGGCGCGGAAATGTCGGCCAGCCGCAGGTCGATGCCGCAGACATCCAGGCCGGCCACGGCGGCCGCCCGACAGCACATGTCGGCGACCTGCTTGTGCACCTGCTCGGTGACGTCCTTGCTGGTTCCGCCGGTGGACAGGTTCGCGTTCCGGCGCAACGTCACCGGCCGGCCCGGTGCCGGCACCGAGTGATCGTCCAGTCCCTGTGACTCGAGGTGGCGCAGGACGTCGGCGTCGACCTGGATCCTGGTCAGCTCGCGAGCATGGCCGGCGCCGCGCCGCGGGCTGGTGTTCACGATCTCCACCAGCTGGCTGATGGTGTGCTCGCCGTCCCCGGTGACGGACGCAGGCCGCAGTTCTGCCGCGGCGGCCACCCGGCCGTCGATCACCAGGACGCGGTAATCGTTGCCGGGCAGGAACGCCTCGACCAGCACGGCGTCGCCCTCGTTCGCCGCGTTGGAGTAGGCCGCCGCGGCCTCGGTCGCGTTACCCACGCCGACGGTGACGCTGGCGCCTTGACTGCCGCCGAGCGGCTTGACCACGACCTGGCCGCCGATGCGCTCGAACGCCTTGCCCGCCTCGGCCTGGCTGTAGGCGACGACGCCTTCAGGGACAGGGATGCCGGCCGCAGCGAGCAGTTGCTTGGCCAGTTGCTTGTCCGCGGCGATGTCGACGCCCACCGCTGAGGTGTGGTTCGTCAGCGCAGCCCAGGCCAGCTGCCGGTGGCATCCGTAGCCGAGCCGCAGCAGGCTGCGGGCGCCAACCCGCCGCACCGGAATGCCGCGCCGGCGGGCCGCCTCGGCGATCGCGGCCGTACTGACGCCCAGCCGGTCGCGCTCGGCCATCCCGGCGATGCGCTCAAGCTCTGCGTCTATCGACGGGATCCGCTCCTCGAGCACGTCCTGCACGGCCTGGATGGCGAGGAGCAGCAGCGCTGTTGGCGTCGGCGAGCCCGCGGGTTCGTCGGGCGGGCACTCCATCATGACGTCGTAGCGCCCGTCGGCTCCCGCCCACATCGTCCGGCCCAGGTGGACCTCGCGGCCGGCCAGCCCGGACAGCTCGAGCGCTACGTGCTCGGTTACGTGCCCGAAGTACGTGCCGCGCGCCATCGCCTCGGCGAAGCCGCCCGGCCGGCCCGCAGCGCAGTGGTGAGTCGCCAGGCCGGGAAGCAGCGCGCCGAGCCGCCCGGCGAAGCCGCCGAACTCGGTGGTCTCCTTGCCGGTCAGCTCGTCGAGTTCCAGCCGCGCGACGGTGACGGGACTGGTGGTGAAGACGTTCGGCCCGCTCAGGTGTCGCAGGTCAATGAACCGCACGTCCGCTCCCTTTGCTGTCGGTAGGTGGGCAGGAGACAGGCTTCGCCCCTGATGGTGATTGGCTTGATGGCTCGCGGCGGGCCTAGTACTCGGCGTGCGCGGGCCCGATCGACGGCGTCCGCGTCTCGAAGTCGAACTTGCAGCCAGCCGGGAGCAGGTGGACCCTGACCCCGAACAGCGTGGTCGGGTCTTTCTCGTCGGCCGGATGCACGACGGTGGAGTCCTCCGCGTCCACGACGGTGGTCACCCCGGACCCGAGCACCTCGAAGCCGTCGTTGTCGACCAGGATCCCGGTGTTCTCGTCGAGTCCGAGGCCGAGGTGATCCGGGTCGAGCGCCACCGCGCTCAGCAGCCGGGGCAGCCGGCCGCGCTCACCGAAGTGCATGTCGATCAGGGCGCGCGGCAGCAGCCCGAGCCCCGGGCCGATGCGTACCGTCGCGGCCGACACGTCGGATCCGCCGCCTCCCAGGATCATCGTGCGGCCCATCGCGGTCGCGCCGGCGCTCGTCCCCGCAACGATCAGGCCCTCGTCCAGCCCGTCCTCGAGCAGGTCGTTGACCCGTGATCCGACCAGCGTACGCAGCCTTGACTGATCGCCGCCGCTGAGAAACACGCCGCTGGCGCCGGAGAGCACGGATGCCGCCTCGTCGCCGTCGGCGTCACCGCGGCCGTGCAGCCGCAATTCGCGGGTGTCGTGGACGCCGAGCTTGCGGAAGACCCGCTCGTAGTCGGCGTGGACCTCCTCGGGCACGTCGGTTGCGGCGGTGACGAGCACGATGCGGGCTCGCTCGCCACCGCAGAGTTCGACGAACCGCTCCAGCAGGCCAGCCCCGTAGCATCGGTCCTCAGCGCCCCCGATGATGAGCAGGCGACCTGGGGTAACCCTGTCGTCCACGTTCTCGCCCTCGCCTTTGACCCCACTGGGGTCTCTGAGGCCTTAGCTACCCCTCGCCGGCCGGCATCAACCTTGAGTGAAAGGCGGAGCACGGAGGGCGAGCAGGGAGGCGAGCACAACGGATATATCGGATATGCGTACCTAGATTGGTGGCGCAGCGGGAGTCAGGAGTCGTCCCCGACTCGACGCAGCGCGTCAGTTCGTTCGCTCGTTCGCATGGAGCGTCGCCCGCGAACCGCAGCTAGTTGAAGGACTGACGCGCCCGGCGCGGGCCCGACCTCGGCCTGGACAACTCGTCGGGCAGCTGCAGCAGCGGATTGGTCGCGCTGGCCACGACGTCGCCGGCGATGTCGATCACCTTCCGGCCCCTGCTCCGAGCCGCGTCCCTGAGCTGCTCGAACGCCTGTCGCGGCTTGATCCGATGCCGTTCGGCGAGCACTCCGATCGCCTGCTCGACCCTGATCCGGGTGAGCAGCGCATGCTCGAGCTGGCCGACAGTCGTCCGCAGCTTGCCGTTCTCGCCCATGCCCGCGGGCTCCCCCAGCGGCTTAGGCGGTCTCGCGTCGGGCATGCCGGTCTCGGCGGCAAGCAGGTCGGCGAGAATCATCGCGCAGGTCAGGTCCGGTAGTTCGTCGGAACCGACGCGCCAGCCGTCCTTGGTGCGGCGGACGACCGCGTCCTCAGGCACGACGAACGCCGCGCTCGCCGCCTCCTCGTCGGGCGGATCGGCAGCGGCGGCAACGCTGGCATCTGTGAACTGGCTGGCCTGCGCCTCGCTGGCCTGCGGCTGCGCGGCCTTCGAGCGCTTCGTGCTCCGGCGTCCCCCGCCGGAAGGCCTGGCCTCGTTCCGCTCGGGCTGAGGGTCGCCAGACTGGCCGAGCGGGGTGGCCAGCGCGAGATCGGCCCCTAGTGCCGCTTCGGCCCGGCGGGCACGCTTGCTTGTCATCGGATCTCGGCCAATTCGCCCAGGCGCTGCTTCACTGCATTCGCTGAGGGATTCGTCATAGCGCTGCCATCGGGGAAAACCACCGTCGGCACCGTCTGGTTACCGCCGTTGACCGACATCACATAGTCGGCCGCGGACGGGACGTCCTCGATGTTGATCTCGGTGATCTCGATGCCTTCCAGCGCCAGCTGGCTCTTGAGCCTACGGCAGAAAGCGCACCACGTGGTGGTGTACATGGTCAGCGGCTGCGCCACTTCAGTCTCCCTACCAGCCCGGCGTCCCTACGATCCGCCTGGCGTCGCTATCCAATCTAACTAACGTCGGCGGTGAGTGCGCACTTCCCGTGCGCAGATCTACCCAGGCGGCCAGTTCTAGCTCACGCGGAGCAGGGGATGGACACTATCGCCGGTCATATCCGGCGTTGGCGTCCGATTCTGACCCTGGCTCGAGCTCGCCCCGGCCTGTCCGTCTTCGGCTCGCGCCCGGACGTCACTGGCATGCGCGAGGATGGCGACCGGGACATCGAGAAGCAGCGGAAGAAGGCGAACGAGTCAAGTGCGGACGGCCGAGAGTCAGGACGACGAATCCGCGGCGGGACCGGCCGCCCGCGGCCCCGATGCGATCTTGGCCACGCTCGATCCTGAGCAGCGCGCGGTGGCGCTGGCCGGGCGCGGGCCGGTCTGCATCCTGGCTGGAGCCGGGACCGGCAAGACGCGCGCGATCGCCCACCGGATCGCCTACCTGGCCGCCACCGGGGTGATCAATCCTGGCCGGGTGCTGGCCGTGACTTTCACCACCCGGGCCGCGGGCGAGCTGAGGGGCCGGCTCAGGCAGCTCGGCGGCCTGGTCCCCGGCACCGGCCTGGAGCAGGTACAGGCGCGTACCTTTCACTCGGCGGCCTTGCGCCAGTTGACGCACTTCTGGCCGGTGACCATCGGAGGGCCCGCCCCGCAGGTCGTCGAATCCAAGATCGGACTGGTCGCCGAGGCCGCCCGCCGAATACGCCTGCGGGCCGGCCTGACCGAGTTGCGGGATGCGGCCGCCGAGATCGAGTGGGCCAAGGTCACGCAGGTGCGGCCGGACGAATACGAGGCCGCGAGCGCCAAGGCAGGCCGGTCCGGCCCCGTCGAGCCCGCCATCCTCGGTCGTCTGTACGGCGCCTACGAGGCGGTAAGGGCCGAGCGCAACCTGGTGGATTTCGAGTCTGTGCTGGAGCTGACCGCCGGGATCTTGTCTGAGCACGGCGGCGCGGCGCGGTCCGTGCGCGATCGGTACGCCGTCTTCGCGGTCGACGAGTACCAGGACGTGAACCCGCTGCAGAAGCTGCTGCTTGACATGTGGCTAGGCGGCCGGGACGACTTGTGCGTGGTTGGTGATCCGCGTCAGACGATCTACTCGTTCACCGGCGCGACGCCCGAGTACCTCATCCGCTTCCGCTCCGAGTTTCCGGCGGCACCGGTCATCAGGCTCGTGCGCAACTACCGGTCCACGCCTCAGGTCGTGACGCTCGCCAATAAGATCTCGGCGGCCGCGTCGCTCGCGTGGGCCCCGGCCGCGCCGCTGGTGGCGCAGCGCCCGGCCGGACCGCCGCCCCAGCTGAGCGAGTACCCGGACGAGCCGGCCGAGTCGGCGGCGGTGGCCGCGCAGGCGGCGGCCCTGATCGCCTCCGGCGTTCCCGCGAGTGAGATCGCCGTGCTCGTGCGCACGAACGCGCAGACGCAGGGCATTGAGCAGGCGCTGGCCGAGGCGGGCGTGCCGTTCCAGCTTCGCGGCGCCGAGCGGTTCTTTGACCGGGCCGAGGTTAAGCAGGCGGTGGCGCTGATCGGGGGCGCGGCTCGTTCCGCTTCGGCCGACGACCCGCCTGCCGCACAGATCCGGCCGGTCCTCGCGGGCATCGGCCTGTCGCGCCAGCCGCCCGCCGGGCGGGGCGTGGCGCGCGAGCGCTGGGAGTCGCTTGAGGCACTGGCGCAACTGGCTGAGGACTTCTTTGCTACCGCGCCGCAGGCCACGCTGGCCGACCTGGTGAGTGAACTGGCGGTCCGCAGCACACTGGGCCACGCGCCGGCCGCAGCCGGAGTCACGCTGGCGTCGTTGCACGCGGCGAAGGGCCTGGAATGGGATGCGGTGTTCTTGGCCGGGCTGACCGACGGCACGGTGCCGATCATCTACGCCCAGTCCGATGAGGCGATTGAGGAGGAGCGCAGGCTGCTCTACGTGGGCGTCACCAGGGCCAGAGACAGGGTCTTCCTGTCCTGGGCGCTGGCCAGGACGCCAGGAGCCCGGCGGTCGAGGAAGCCGTCGCGATTCCTCGACGGGTTGCTGGCCGGCCGCGGCGCGCAGTCTTCGGGCCGATCGGGCGCCGGCCGATCTGCGTCCCCCGAGCGCGACCGGCGCGGCGCGAACCCGGCGGCGGATGCCGACGATCCTCTGTTCGTCCGGTTGCGGACGTGGCGCCGGGCGACTGCCAAGGAACAGGGCGTCCCGGCGTACGTGGTGTTCTCCGACGCGACGCTGCAGGCCATCGCCGCCCGTCGGCCTGGCAGCATCGCCGAGCTAGCGGGCGTCCCCGGTGTCGGCGCAGTCAAGCTGGACCGATACGGTGCGGCCGTGCTTGAACTATGCGCCGATGCCGGGCCGGCCGGTTTGCCGGTAGAGCCGAAGCAGGCAGGCGGCGGGGACAGCCGGTGAGCAAGGCCCTGGATGCGGTGGTCGAGTTGCTTGATCTTGAGCAGATCGAGCTGAACATCTTCCGCGGGCGCAGCCCGGAGGGCGAGCGGCGACAGCGCGTCTTCGGCGGTCAGGTCGCCGGGCAGGCACTGGTCGCAGCCGGCCGGACCGTCCCGGCCGATCGGCCCGTGCATTCATTGCACGCGTACTTCATCCGGCCCGGTGACCCGGCCGTGCCGCTGGTGTACCTGGTAGAGCGTGTCCGCGACGGCCGGTCCTTCACGACCAGGCGCGTCACTGTCGTCCAGCACGGCGAGACGATCTTCACGCTGTCCGCGTCGTTTCACCTGCGCGAGCCTGGCGGCCTTGAGCACTTCATGCCGATGCCGGCGGTGCCTGGCCCCGACGAGCTCGAGCCGGCGTCAGTCCGGCTCCGGCGCCTGCTGGGAGCCGCAGCTGAGGAGTACGCGCGCGACAACCCGATCGACATCCGCTATGTCGGCTCGCTGCCCTTCGAGGTGCGACCGGACGGCGGCGAAGTCGCTGGCAACCTCGTGTGGCTGAAGGCCGACGGCGAGCTGCCCGACGACCCGCTCTTGCACGTGTGCCTGATGACCTATGCATCAGACATGACGCTGCTGGACACGGTGCTGAGGGCGCACGGCCTGTCATGGGCCGACGGGATCACCGGCGCCAGCCTCGACCATGCGATGTGGTTCCACCGGCCCTTCCGGGCCGACCGCTGGCTGCTGTACGCACAGGACTCCCCGAGCGCGAGCGACTCGCGCGGACTGGCTCGTGGTGAGGTGTACACGCAGGCCGGCGAACTCGTGGTGTCGGTGGTCCAGGAGGGCCTGCTGCGGCGCCAGCGATCCCGCTCATAACAAAGAAGTCGCAGGTCAGAAAAAAGGTTGCCCGAACAAAGTGGCGCTACGTAGGCTTCTCGCATGTCCGCACGCTGACTCACGACGCCCGAGAGGGGGTGCCCGTCATGCTGATCAATAACAAGCCGTCCAAGGCTGCCACGCGGCCGTTCGCCGGTATAGGCGCGGGCGCCTTCCCGTGTGAGGGCGTCAAGGTCGGCCCGCACGCTGGCGACGCCATCACCGTGCACGCCCTGCCGAGGCTCCGGGGGACAACTGTGTCCGCTGGCAGCACGGCGGTCGCGCCCGTTGGCGGCGGCTACCAGCTGACCAGCCGTATTCAGTTCGACCACATGACCCAGGTCGCCCCGGTTGCCCCGGGCGCGTCGGGTCCGCATCCGGCGAGGGAACCGGAACCGGCCTAGAAAGGCCGGCCAGATCCCCTCCAGGCCGCGGACCCACACAGGGTCCGCGGCCTTAGGCATTTCAGGGCCCAGTTTTGTCAGAGGCATAGGAGAAGCTGGACAAGTCGAGAGGGGTTGGCACCGATGCAGTGGCCCGGCACAACGACAGTGCTGGATGGACTAGGGGGCGTTCCCGGCAACCTGGAGCTGCCGTGCAGGGATGACCCGGAACTGTTCTTCGCGGAATCGCCAGAGGATGTGGAGTTCGCCAAGTCGCTGTGCGGAAGCTGCCCGGCGCGGATGGTCTGCCTAGCCGGCGCCATCGACCGGGCAGAGCCGTGGGGTGTCTGGGGCGGCGAGCTGTTCCTCAGGGGCGAGATCGTTCCTCGGAAGCGGCCGCGTGGACGTCCACGCAAGGATGCGGTAGCAGCCTGATCAGGGCGGCGGCCGCACGAGTACAACGTCAGAGAGCACTTAGGAGACTGCAATGGCGCACGTGGAACTAGAGCTCGCACGAGACCGGCTGCAAAGCCTGCAAGCCGCCGCGGCACTGCATAACGAGGCCCGCCGGGCCCTGATCCACAACCGGACGGTTCGCCAGGCCGAGCGGGCTGAGCGCAAGACGCTTTGCCACGCTCAGACCGCCAGGCAACTGCGGGCGCGGATCGCCGAGCTCGAGGTCGGCATCTAGCCGGCCAGATCGCAATCGCAGGGCCCCGGAAACCGGTTGGTTTCCGGGGCCCAGCCCTATCTCGCCCGCGCTGCCGTGCCTAGAGGCCCGCCGTGGTTTCCGCCCTGTCGGCGGAGGCCACGTCTGCGTCATCTCCGGGGCCATACCCTCGGATCCATCTCAGCACTTCCGCCCGGAATGGGCCCTCGCACTCGAGTTGGCAGAGGACGCCGATGCCCGCGGT
>JASHUE010000068.1:0-8743 GCA_030040195.1 Streptosporangiaceae bacterium
GGCTTAGCGTCCTTGCTGTCCAGACAAGGCACGCTAGGGGGCAAGGATGCACGACATCATCCACCACGAATTGCAGAAAGCTCGGGTTGCCGACCTGCACCAGCGAGCACGGCAGGACCGACTTGCGCGGGAGGCTGCACGGCAGCTGCGCCGCCGGCCTCTCCGGGTGCTGGCGGTGTTGAGCGCCTGCCGCGCAAAGCTGCGACGGCTCGCGCCGCAGGCCCGGGCGGCAAACCTGAGGCCGACCCCGACCATGCAGACCTCTGGCCGGCGGTGACACCACGTACAGGTCCCGCAGTGGCCGGCAACTTCCGCGCCGCAGCATGGCATCCACTACATCTCGGGATGGCCCAGGGCCTGGCAACCGCCGGGCGGGCGAGGGCCATGGAGGGGGCGGCCCTCGCCCGGCCCGGCGACGTTGCGCAACCGCGATGGGCTAACACGCTCAACCCGCAGAGTGGACGGCGGCTCAGCGGAAGGCCTCAGAGGATCAAGCGCCGTGCCTGAACTCGACGACGTCGCCGTCGCGCATGACGTAGTCCTTGCCCTCGATCCTCGCCTTTCCCGCCGCGCGAGCCGCCGCTACCGACCCAGCGGCCATCAGGTCGTCGAAGGACACGATCTCGGCCTTGATGAACTTCTTCTGGAAGTCGCTGTGGATGACCCCGGCGGCCTCGGGCGCGGTCGCGCCGACCGGGATCGTCCAGGCGCGAGCCTCCTTGGGTCCGGCCGTCAGGAACGTCGAAAGGTGCAGCGCCGCGAACCCGGCCCTGGCCAGCTGGGCCAGGCCAGGTTCCCCGAGGCCAAGCTCAGCCAGGAGCTCAGCCGCCTCCTCAGGCGGCAGCTCGGCCAGCTCGGCCTCGGTCTTGGCGTCCAGGAGGATGGACTCGGCCGGGGCCACCAGCGCGGTGAGACGCTTCCTCAGCTCGTCGTCACCCAGTTCGGTGTCGTCCTCGTTGAACACGTACAGGAAGGGCTTGGCCGTCAGCAGCTGCAACTCGCGCACATCGTCGAGGTCAAGGCCGGCCGCCCTCGCGCCGGCGAACAGCGTGGTGCCGCCATCGAGGATCTGCTGCGCCTTCGCGGCGGCGGCGGCCGCCCGGACCCGCTCGGGATCCTTGGCGAACTTCGCTTCCTTCGCCAGCCGGGGCGCCGCGTTGTCCAGCGTCTGCAGGTCGGCAAGCATCAGCTCCGTGGCGATCGTGTCGATGTCCCGCTCGGGCGAGACGTCGCCGTCGACGTGGCTGACGTCGGGGTTGGTGAAGACGCGCACGACCTGACAGATCGCATCGGTCTCCCGGATATGCGCCAGGAACTGGTTGCCCAGTCCCTGCCCGCCCGAGGCGCCGCGAACCAGACCCGCGATATCCACGAACCGCACAGTCGCCGGCACGATGCGAGCCGAGTCGTAGAGCCGCGCGAGGTCTTCCAGCCGCGCGTCAGGGATGCCGACGATGCCAACATTCGGATCAATCGTCGCAAACGGGTAGTTCGATGCCAGCGCGTTGGCCCGCGTCAGTGCGTTGAACAAGGTGGACTTGCCTACGTTGGGCAGGCCGACGATGCCGATGGACAAGCTCACGGGCGCTAAGTCTAGAGGCCTGCCGATCCGCTCGGTCGGGGCCGGGAGCCGGCTTGGGTGCGCCTGTGTGGTGTGTCGGACCGCGGAACTGCCGGCCATTCCTGCCAGCATGACTAGATATGAATGCGATCTCGCTGCTGGTCACGCTGCTGGTCGGCGTCGCCCTCGGGACTGCCATCGGCTACCTGCTGGCCAGGGGCAAGCTGGCAAGCCTCACGGCCGACTTGACCGGGCAGGCGCGAGCCGCAGAGGAGCGCGCTACCGCAGCGCAGCAGCAGGCCGCCATGGCCGAGCGCCAGGCGCGTGAACGGGAGGAGCTGCTCGACGGCCAGCTAGCTGAGCGCTTCCAGTCGCTGTCCGCCCAGGCCCTCGATCAGAGCGCGCGGACGTTCCTGCAGATCGCGGAGGGCCGCCTCAACGCGGCCAGTGTCAAGGCCGCGGGCGAGCTGGACAACCGCAAGGCGGCGGTCGAGCACCTGGTACAGCCGCTGCGTGACACCCTGGCCAGGGTCGAGTCCCAACTGCGAGAGACCGACGCGGCGCGCCGCTCCTCCCACGCCGCCCTGACCGAGCAGGTCACGATCGCGCGCGAGAGCTCGGACCAGCTGCGAGCACAAACTCAGGCGCTGGTGACCGCCCTACGCAGGCCCGAGGCCAGGGGCCGGTGGGGGGAAATGCAGCTGCGCCGCGTCGTCGAGCTTGCCGGGATGAGCTCCCGATGCGACTTTGAGGAGCAGGTCGCGGTCCCCACGCCGGAAGGCATGCTCCGGCCGGACATGGTGGTCAGGCTGGCAGGCGGCAAGAACATCGTGGTCGACTCGAAGGTGTCGCTGGCCGCCTACCTGGAAGCGGCCGAAGCCACCGATGAGAGCCTCAGGGCAGCACGGCTGGACGCACATGCGCGCCATCTCCGGGAGCACGTTGACCGGCTGGCCGCCAAGGCCTACTGGGCGGCGCTCAGCCCCGCGCCTGAATTCGTCGTGCTGTTCATTCCCGGTGAGGCATTCCTGGCGCCTGCGCTGGAGCACGACCCTGGACTGCTCGAGCACGCGCTGGCACACAGGGTGCACATCGCCACGCCGACCACGCTTGTCACGATGCTGCGGACGGCGCAGTACGCCTGGCAACAGGCGGCCCTGTCGGAGAACGCGCGAACCGTGTTCGATCTCGGCCGCGAACTCTATGACCGGCTGACCGGCCTCGGCAAGCACATCGACGGCCTCGGCAAGGCGCTCACGAATGCCGTCACCGCCTACAACCGAACTGTTGGCTCGCTTGAGAACAGGGTCCTGGTCAGCGCGCGCAAGCTCAACGAAACTGGCCTGACCGACGCCGAGCTGGAGCCACCCAAGCTGATCGACGACACCGTCAGGGAGCTGTCCGCGCCTGACCTCGTCGTCGACTCGGCGCCTGAGCTCGTGACCCCCGCCCGTTCGGACCGAGACGGAGTTAGCGCACCGATGCTGCTGGGTGGGGGCCGTTCGGCTGGAGCCGCAAGCTAACCACCAGGCTGAGCCACTTCCTTCAGGAAGTTCTAGCTGGCCGGCTTGCGCAGCTCATGCGGGAGCGCGAAGACCATGCGCTCGTGCACGGCCTCGACCTCCTCCACGTCAGCGAAGCCCGCGTCAGCCAGCCTGGTCAGGACTCCGGTCACGAGTTCCTCCGGAACCGATGCGCCGCTGGTGACGCCGACCGTGCCTGCGTCGTGCAGCCAGGACTGCTCGATCGCGGCCGCGTCGTCCACCAGGTAAGCGGCCTTCGCGCCGGCATCGAGGGCGACCTCCACGAGCCGCACCGAGTTCGAGGAGTTCCGGGAGCCGACGACGATGACGACGTCTGACCGCCGGGCGATCTGCTTCACCGCTGCCTGGCGGTTCTGGGTGGCGTAGCAGATGTCATCGCTGGGCGGATCGAGCAACTCCGGGAAGCGGTCGCGCAGCGCCGCGACCGTCTCACTGGTCTCATCGACCGATAGCGTGGTCTGGGAAAGCCAGGCGACCTTGACCGGGTCGCGCACCTTCACAGACTCGCTCCCCGCGGGCCCGTCAACGAGGTGAATGTGCTCAGGGGCCTCGCCGGTCGTGCCGATTACTTCTTCGTGGCCTTCATGGCCGATCAGCAGGATGTCGAAGCCCTGGGCCGCGAACCTGCGCGCCTCGTTGTGCACCTTCGTGACTAGCGGGCAGGTCGCGTCGATCGTGCGCAGGCTGCGGTCCCTGGCCTCGTCGCGAACCTCGGGCGAGACGCCGTGCGCGGAGAAGACCACAACGGCCCCCTCGGGGACCTCCTGCGTCTCCTCGACGAAGATCGCGCCGCGCTCCTCCAGCGAATGCACCACATGCGTGTTATGTACGATCTGCTTGCGGACGTAGACTGGCGCTCCGTAGCGCTCCAGGGCCCGTTCGACCGTCTGAACAGCCCGGTCGACCCCGGCGCAGTAGCCGCGAGGCTTGGCCAGCAGGACTCGACGGTGCTGGGCAGACATGGCGCCTAGTTTAGGTGACTATCACCGGCCCGCGAACAGGCTCGTGCAATGCGGCGCGGCTTCCAGAATTACGACAGACCGGGGACTTTATGTCGACCTCGGGCTTGCTGCCGGCCCGAAGCTGGCGAGAATAATCCGAGGGCAGCGCACCCACAGGCGTCCCAGCCGTACCTCGGCCAGCGAGGCTGGCGACGCCGGTGCCTGCGGGGTGGGATGAGAAGGGGAATTGTGATGGGCACGAACCGGATGATTTGGGCACCAATGTCCGCGCTGCGAGCCGTGTTCACCGGGGTCGGCCGGCTTGTCATGGTTGCCGACCGCCCTCAGGAACCGGCTGATCAGGTCGCAGACGGGGCGCGGTGGCGCTCGCTCGACCTGACCGGCAACGTGCGGCTGTTGTCGGCCGAAGACCTGGATGACGGCGGCGTCATGGCTGCGGGGCACTCAGCGCCGCCCGAGGCTCCAGGTAGCCCTCAGCCCTGGGCCGGCCCCGAGCTTCAGGCAAGGCCCGAGTCCCACGCCAGGCCCGAGCCCCAGGCGAGCCCCGAGCCCGAGTCCCACGCCAGCCCTGAGCCCCAGGTCAGCCCCGAGTTCAAGGCCAGCCCCGAGCCCCCGTCCCACGCCAGCCCTGAGCCCGAGGCCAGCCCTGAGCCCGAAGACGGCTCCGGCCTCAACGGCGAGACGGCCGTGCTTCCGCTGGCCAGCTACGACAGCCTCACGCTCCCGTCGATCCGAGCCCGGCTGCGCAGCCTGGACGCGGACCAGTTGCGCGAACTCGCCGCCTACGAGCGCACTCACGCCGAGCGCCCCGAGGTCCTTGGCATGTTTGAGCGCCGGATCGAGCGGCTCGAGACTGGCCGGTAACCGGGCGCCCAGGATGACCAGGTCGAGCCGCGAACGGCCGGCACGGACAGGAAGGCGAGGGTGGCCCGCATGCCGCTAGAGACCTCAGCCGAGTCGCCGGTCCCGGTCAGGACCGTCATGCGGCTCGTCGGCGAGTGGATCGGGCGCCTGGGCCGAGTGTGGGTCGAAGGCCAGATCGCGGAACTGACCCGGCGCGGCGGCACCGTCTTCATGACCCTGCGAGACCCGGTCGCGGCCGTTTCGGTACGGGTGATCTGCGCGGGCTCGGTGCTCGACGCGACGCAGCCCGCCCCGGCGGTCGGCGCGCGCGTGGTTATCTGGGCCAAGCCGGAGTTCAACGCGGCCAAGGGCTCGTTCGCCCTGGCCGCCACCGAGATCCGGGCGGTCGGCATCGGCGAACTGCTGGCCCGGCTCGAGCGGCTGCGGACCGCGCTGGCGGCGGAGGGCCTGTTCGCCACGGAGCGCAAGCGGCGGCTGCCGTTCCTGCCGAACATGGTGGGCCTCATCTGCGGCCGTGATTCAGCGGCCGAGCGAGACGTGCTGCAGAACGCCGCCCGGCGCTGGCCCGCCGTCAGGTTCAGGGTGGAGCAGGTCGCGGTCCAGGGGGCACGCGCCAGCGAGGAGATCATCGAGGCGCTGCAGCGGCTCGACGCCGACAAGGCGGTTCAGGTGATCATCATCGCGCGTGGCGGCGGCTCGGTCGAGGACCTGCTTCCGTTCTCCGACGAGGATCTCGTCCGCGCGGTCGCTGGGTGCACCACGCCGGTGATCAGCGCAATCGGGCACGAGCAAGACGTCCCGCTGCTTGACCTGGTGGCCGACGTCCGGGCGTCCACGCCCACCGACGCCGCCCGGCGCGCGGTACCCGACGTGGCCGAGCAATTCCAGCTCATCGGCCAGCTCAAGGCGCGGGCCCACCGCGCGCTGCTCGGGCGGCTGGACCGCGAGAGATCATGGCTCACCGCGATCCGCTCTCGCCCGGCCCTGGCCAGCCCGCAGCGCGAGCTAGACCGCCGCGAAGAGCAGATACTCAGCCTGGCCGAGCGGGGCCGACTCGCCCTGACCGCAAGCATCGATCGCCGCGGTTCCGACGTGGCGCACATCAGGGCCAGGCTTCTCGCGCTCTCGCCCGCGGCGACACTGCGTCGCGGCTACGCGATCGTGCAACGGGCAGACTCGGGTGTCGTGACGAGTGCCGCCCAGGTCAGCGACGGCGATCTCCTCACTGTCCGATTTGCCGAGG
Source organism: Streptosporangiaceae bacterium (assembly GCA_030040195.1). Lineage (GTDB taxonomy): Bacteria > Actinomycetota > Actinomycetes > Streptosporangiales > Streptosporangiaceae > JAJYUU01. Next base: position 6,175 of record JASHUE010000068.1, read on the forward strand.
ACCAGCTTCCCGTCACCGCAGGTCACCACCGGACAGACCATTAGCGAGGGAACGAACTCGGCCCCGCATACCTGCCGCCCGCCCGCCGGCCGGCGACCATAGCTGCCCTCGACACTGGCGGGAGCTGAGGTGGCTCAGGTATCCGGGTCGCCCGCCGACGCCGCAGGGCCTCTCCGTCCGGCCACGCCGTCCGCTGGTGCAGGCGGTGTGCCATAGCGGCCTTACGCGTTCATCGACGGCAAGTGCCCTGCGATTACGGTCGGCACTAGGGTGAACGCGTGGCAGATACGAGCGAGGCGGGCGAGCCCCGGCCCGGCTTCGAGCAGGCCAGGGATGAGCTGACCGAGCTGGTCAAGCGGCTGGAGGCGGGTGGCCTGACGCTCGAGCAGTCGCTGGCGCTCTGGGAGCGGGGCGAACAGCTCGCTGCGATCTGCGAGGACTGGCTGGAAGGCGCCAGGGCTAGGATGGCTGCCGCGCTCGCGCGCCGGGAGGACTCCGGGGATTCGCCTGCCGCTCCGTTCTGAGCGGCTAAGCCGACTGGACGTGCAGCCTGGACATGACCTCGAGCACGCCGTCGGCGAGCTGCCGCGCGCGGTCGGCGTCTTCGACCAGCGGCACCTTGACGACCGCCAGCATCATCGCGCCGGTCATGACGATGGCGGCAGCCTCGTCAAGCGGCTCACCGCTACGGGCGAAGAACTCGGCGTTCTTCCGCACCCACTCCGCCAGCCGCTCCCGCCAGAGCAGCTCGAACCCCGGCGGGCCGTCACCGCGAGCGAACAGGCCAGCGAGTTCGCGCTGCTCGACGCAGACGTCCAGATAGCCGCGGGCGCCCGCGAGGAAGAGCTGCATCGGGTCGGTGACGCCGGAGGCCCTGGCCGCGCGTACCGCGCTGCGGGTCCGATCCGAGTGCTCGCGGCTCAGTTCCTCAAACAGGGTCAGGTAAAGATCGGCCTTGCCGGAGAAGTGGTGGTACAGGCTGCCGACGCTGGCTCCGGCCAGCGCCACGATGTCGGTCACGCCTGCCTGCGCGTAGCCCTCGAGCGTAAACACTTCGCGGGCCGCCGTGAGCAGGCCGCTTCGCGTGGATGTGCCACGGTCAGTGGCCCGTCCGACGGAAACTGCCTGGTCAGTCGTCATCGCAGCCTGCTGTCTGGGTCAGGAACCACTCCAGGGTGGCCAGCCACCGGGCCAGCCTCTTACATAGGATTCCACCACGGGCCGCCGACAGGGAAGGTGCGTTGGCCATGAGTGAGGACCAGGCAGCCCCGGTGCCAGGCAGTCAGCCCGGCGTATCAGCACTGACGGGCACGCCCGGCGTCGCCGGCGCGCCCGGCGTGCCGGCCACCACGGAGGGCGAGGACGAGGCCCTCGCCGTTCCCGAGCCGGGGCGTCACGCCCCGGATCGCAACCTGGCGCTTGAGCTGGCCAGGGTGACCGAGGCCGGCGCGATGGCCTCGGCCCGCTGGGTCGGCCGCGGCGACAAGAACGGCGCCGATGCGGCCGCGGTAAACGCTATGCGCCAGCTCATCAACACGGTCTCCATGAACGGCGTCGTGGTGATCGGCGAGGGCGAGAAGGACGACGCCCCGATGCTGTACAACGGCGAGCAAGTCGGGGACGGCACCGGGCCGAGCTGTGACGTCGCGGTCGACCCGATAGACGGCACCCGGCTAACCGCCAACGGCATGCCCAACGCGATCTCGGTCATTGCCGTGAGCGCCCGCGGGTCAATGTATGACCCGTCGGCCGTCTACTACATGTCCAAGCTGGTCACCGGGCCGGAGTCGGTCGGCGTGGTCGACATCGACGCACCGCCCGGGGCCAACATCGCGGCCGTGGCGAAGGCCAAGGGCTGTTCGGCATCCGATGTCACGGTCGTCATCCTTGACCGTCCGCGGCACGCGGAGCTGATCAAGGCGGTCCGCGCGGCCGGCGCCCGGATCAAGCTGCTCACCGACGGCGACGTGGCCGGAGCGATCATGGCGGCCCGCGATGGCACCGGAGTCGACTTGCTGCTCGGGATAGGAGGCACGCCGGAAGGCATCATCGCGGCCTGCGCGATCAAGTGCCTGGGCGGCGTGCTGCTGGCCAAGCTGGCGCCGCGCGACGACGCGGAGAGGATGAAGGCCCTGGATGCCGGACACGACCTGAACCGCGTCCTGACCACCGATGACCTGGTGACCTCTGACGACGCGTTCTTCGCCGCCACCGGGATTACCGACGGCGAACTGCTGGCCGGGGTCAGGTACCGGGCCGGGGGTGCCACCACGCACACGCTGGTCATGCGGGCCAGGTCAGGCACCGTGCGCAACATCTACAGCGAGCACCAGCTCTGGAAGGTCTCCACCTACTCGGCGGTGAAGTACACCTGACCGCGTAGCTGCGCTGACCGCATCAGCTCGGAAAGCTCGGCGCCCACGGGGCGGCCGGCTTCCGTGGCCACGCTCTCAGCGGGGCAGCCCGTTACGCCGGAAGCTGCCGAGCCAGCGGGACTTACGCGGGGATATCACCCGAATCGTGCCGCCCAGCGATGCGGTTCGCACCTCGATGACCGGCATGCCCGTCG
>JASHUE010000642.1:0-15223 GCA_030040195.1 Streptosporangiaceae bacterium
GCCCCCGGCCGGCATCGGCGGGCCGTCATCTGACTCTGGCACGCTCGGGCCAACGGTGGTCCCTGACGGCCTTACCGTCACGTTCGGCGTGGGGTCGACCCTATTTGACGACCGCTACGGGCTGGCTCCGCAGCTACCCGCGCACCTGACGCCAATGTCGTCATTCCCCAACGACAACCTCGACCCCGCTCAGTGCGGCGGCGACCTGATCCTGCAGCTCACCGCCGGGAACGAGGACGTGGTGCTGCACGCGCTGCGCGACATCGCGAAGAACACGCGCGGCGGCATGCAGGCGAACTGGCGGATCCACGGGTTCTCCAGCCCGGCCCGGCCGCCCGGCACCGTGCCGCGCAACCAGCTCGGGTTCATGGACGGCATCGCGAACCCGTCGGTGACGAGCGCGTCGCAGATGAACGAGCTGGTCTGGGTCCAGCCCGGCGCCCGCGGCGAGCCGTCGTGGACGGCCGGCGGCAGCTACCTCGTGGTCCGCCTGATCAGGATGTTTGTCGAGTTCTGGGACCGGGTCGACGTCTACGAGCAGCAGACCATGTTCGGCCGGTACCGCGATTCCGGCTACCCGCTCGACGCCGACGGCATCTACGCCACGCCGGACTACGCGGCCGACCCCGATGGCGATGTCATCCCTCTCACCGCGCACATGCGGCTGGCGAACCCGCGAACGCCGGAGACTGCGAACCAGCGGATCTTGCGGCGAGCGTGGAACTATGACCGCGGGCTCGACCAGGTCGGCGACCTCGACGTGGGCCTGATCTTCACCTGCTTCCAGCAGGACATCCAGCGACAGTTCGTGAACGTGCAGACGCGGCTGATCGGCGAGCCGCTTGTCGACTACATCAGCCCGTTCGGCGGAGGCTATTTCCTGGCGCTGCCGGGCGTAATGGACAGCAACGACTATTTCGGCCGCGCGTTGTTTGCCTGACCGTTCTGCCCGGTGTTCCCCGTGGCCTTCAGGTATTGGTTCGTCTGGCGTTGACGAGTCGTTGGCTCTTTGGTCATATTTCCCGTCTTACAAGTAAACCTAGCCGTGAGAGGTTGATCCGCGGGGGGTACGCGCACCTGCGGCCCCACCGCGGCGTTTTCGGTCATGGTGGTGATTCGGCCATTCCGGATCCTGTCGCTCGACATTAGTTCCGCAGATCTCAGGAGGGTGGGACATGGGCGTAGGCCCAGTTACCTGGGGCCAGATCAAACGGCCCCGGACCTTCATCACGGTCGGCGCGGCGGTGATTTTGGGCGCTGGCGTCGGGATCGGCGCCACCGCCGTCGGCGCCGCCAACGCCAGCCAAACGCTCGCGTCCAGGCTCGCGGCGGAGTTCCCTGGCTACCACATCCCGGCGACCGTCTCGAGGGCCCTGTACGACCACACCAGGACGGCCACGCCGATCAGGCACCTCGTGGTGATCTTCGACGAGAACGAGTCGTTCGACCACTACTTCGGCACCTACCCGTACGCGGCGAACACCGACGGCACCCCGTTCGTGGCCAAGCCAGGCACGCCGACCGTGAACGGGCTGTACAGCGAGATCACGCCCTCGGGGCCGATCGGGCCACTGCTGACTGATAACCCGAACGAGTTCGATCCGCAGCGGCTTACCTCGGCGGAGGGCCTGACCTCGGACCAGAACCACGACGACGTGCCCGAGCAGCTGGCCGACGACAACAACAAGCAGGACGCGTTCGTCCAGAACACCGAGTCCGCGACCCCGTCGAACGGCTGCGGTCCCGAGTACTGCCCGCCCGGCATCGTCATGGACTACTACGACGGCAACTCGGTCACCGCGCTGTGGAACTACGCGCAGAACTACGCGATGAGCGACAACAACTTCGACACCGCCTTCGGGCCGTCGACGCCTGGCGCCGTCAACCTGATCTCGGGCAACACCAGTGGCGGGAACGCGGTCGACGCGAACGACACCAGCACCCCGGGCGTCGTGACCACCGCCTCCGGGGACGTCTCGGCCGACGGGACCGGCGGCAGCAGCAGCACCGGCACGATCTACGGCGACATCGACCCGTTCTACGACCAGTGCTCGGACGACAACCACACCACGACGAGCCCCGAGGGCGTGCTGACCGGGGAGAACATCGGCGACCTGCTCAATGCTGCGGATGTCACCTGGGGCTGGTTCCAGGGCGGCTTCGCGCCGACCTCGACCAACAGCGGCGGCGCGGTCTGCGCTTCGGAGCACGAGCTCGTCTCGGACGGCCAGGACGTGTCCGAGGTGCAGGACTACGTCCCGCACCACAACCCGTTCGAGTTCTACGCCTCCACGGCGAACCCGGCCCACCTGCCGCCGACGTCGCTGAGCCAGATCGGCTACACCGACCAGGCGAACCACCAGTACGACATCTCGTACTTCACCGACGCGCTCGAGGGCACCGGCGGCGCCACGCTGCCCGCGGTGAGCTTCCTCAAGCCGCCGAAGTACGAGAACTCCCACCCGGGCAACTCCACTCCGCAACTCGAGCAGCAGTGGCTGGTCAGCACGATCAACGCGATCGAGGAGTCCCCGTACTGGCCGTCGACGGCGATCATCGTCACCTACGACGACTCCGACGGTTGGTACGACCACGCCATCCCGCCGGTCCTCAACGGGTCGGACGACTCGACGGTCGGTGACACCAAGGTCTGCACCTCGGTTCCGACCACCGTCGGCTCCGCGGAGGACCGCTGCGGTTACGGCGACCGGCTGCCGTTCATCGTGATCTCGCCCTGGACGCGGGAGAACTATGTCAGCAGCAACCTGACCGACACCGCGTCGATCATCAGGTTCATCGAGGACAACTGGCTCCACGGCGAGCGGATCCCTGGCTCGTTCGACGCTGTCTCCGGCAACATCGCCGGCCGCGACGGCCTGCTCGACTTCCACATCAGGCCGCACTTCACGCCGGTCATCCTCAACCCGATCACCGGCGCCGTCGTCAGCGGCGATAGCTGGTACGGCAACAGGGGCGAGCTGAAGCCAGCGAAGAAGAAGTAACTCCTTCGGGCTCACCCGTTCCGGGCCGCCCGGCTCCGTTCGCGGGGTCGGGCGGCCTCGGCGTTTTCCGGGAATGTCGGGCAGAATCGGGGGAGGCCAGCGAAGGACCGGGAGGCGAGGGTGGTGGCGAGCGGCGACTATCGGTCGATCCGCGCGAGCTTGCTGGCGTCCTACGGCGAGGACGGAGCCCAGCTCCGGGCCCGGAAGACCAAGGCACCGTGGAAGCTCGACGAGCGGGCCGCGTTCCTGCAGCGGCTGGAGCAGGAGGGCTGTCACGACCTGCTCGAGATAGGAGCCGGAACCGGCCAGGACAGCGTGTTCTTCGCTGAGCGGGGGCTGAATGTCGTGAGCACCGACCTCTCACCGGCGATGGTGGCGATCTGCCGCGCGAAAGGCCTGGACGCCCTGGTGATGGACTTCGCCTTGCCGTCGCTGGCGGCCGAGTCGTTCGATGCCGTGCACGCGATGAACTGCCTGCTGCACGTGCCGAACGCGGAGTTGCCTGCCGTGCTGGCCGCGATCTGGGCTCTGCTGCGGCCGGGCGGCTTGTTCTTCCTCGGCGTGTACGGCGGCGACGGCTGGGAGGGGCACCTGGCCGATGACGATCACGTCCCGCCGCGCTTTTTCTCCTGGCGCACCGACGCGCAGATCCAGCTGTTTGCCACGCGGTTCTTCGAGATCATCGACTTCCACGTTGTGCCGCAGGACGGCGGGTACGGGTTCCAGTCTCTGACCCTGCGGCGTGCCTGAAACCGGGCGCAGGCCTAGGCGGCCTTGCGCAGGAACTGGGTCAGCCGGGGGAGCGGCCAGGTTGTGATCACGTCCTCCGGGGTGAGCCAGCCGCGCTGGGCCGTGGCGACCCCGTACTGCAGGTACGTGAGGTCGCGCAGCGAGTGCGCGTCGCTGTCGATCGCGAACTTCACCCCGGCGTCGCGGGCCGCCCTGATATGCGCGGACGGCAGGTCCAGCCGCGCCGGGTGCGCGTTGATCTCCAGCGCCGTCCCGGTCTCGGCGCAGGCTCGGTAGAGCTCGGCCAGATCGACCTCTACCGGCGGGCGGCGCCCGATCTTGCGAGTGAGTGGATGGCCGATGATGTTGACGTGCGGGTTCTGGCAGGCCCTGACGAAGCGTCGCGTCATTTCTGATCGGGGTTGGTCGAAGTGCGAGTGCACCGACGCGACGCAGAGGTCGAAGCCGGCGAGAAAATCGGGCGGCCAGTCGACGCTGCCGTCCGGCCCGATATTGAGTTCCGTGCCGTGCAGCAGGACCAGCGGGCGGCCTCCGCCGGATGCCAGTCGCTCCCCGAGCCGGCGGACCTGTTCGCGCTGGGCCAGCATCTTCTCGTCGGTCATCCGCTGCATGACGAGGTTCGGCGCGTGGTCGGTGATGGCGTAGTACTCATACCGCTCGCGGGCGGCGGCGACCATCTCCTCCAGCGAGGCCTGGCCGTCGGTGAGGTTGGTGTGCGAGTGCAGGTCGCCGCGGACGTCGGCCTCGGTCACCACGGCCGGAAGCTCGCCGCGCAACGCGGCCTCGACCTCGCCGGTGTCTTCCCGCAGTGTCGGCGGGATCCACTGCATGCCGAGGCGCGCATAGACCTCCTCCTCGGTCTCGGAGCAGATCAGGTCGCCGCTCTCGACCTCGAACAGGCCATACTCGGACAGCTTGAGCTTCCCGCGGACCGCAATCTCGCGGACCCGCACGTTATGGGCCTGCGATCCGGTGAAGTACTGCAGTGCCGCGCCCCAGACATCCAGGCCCACCACCCGGAGGTCCACCTGCAGCCCGGCACCCGTCCTGATTGAGGTCTTCGTCGGGCCGGACCCGATGATCTCGGCGGACTCGGGCATGGCTTTCAAGGCGTTCATGAGCGGAACGGAGTCGTCTGCCGCGGCCAGCACGTCCACGTCGCCGATGCTCTCCTTGGCCCGGCGCAGTGAGCCCGCCGCCGCGATCCGCTGGCATCCGGGGACCGCCCCGACGGCCGCGATCACGCGGGCGGCGGTCTCCGCGGCGACATTGAGCAGCACCCTGTGCCCGGCGCTCTCGAGCAGGTCGATACCGCGCAGCAGCTTCTCCGCGCTCTTGCTGCCGAATCCCCTGAGGTCGTTGAGCTGGCCAGCCGCGATCGCATCCCGCAACTGGTCCGGCGAGCTGATCTGCAGCTCCTGGTACAGCTGGAGTGCCCGCCTTGGTCCGAGCGCCGGGATCTGGGTCAGCTGCCTGACCCCGTCGGGGATGTCCGCCCGCAGGTCGTCGAGTTCGGCAAAACTGCCCGTGGCCGTGATCTCGGCGATTTTGGCGGCGATCGACTTGCCGACTCCCGCGATCTTCAGCAGCTCAGCCGGGGTCAGCTCGGAGATGTCGCGCGAGTATGCGGCAATGGCGCGTGCGGCCTTGCCGTAGACGCGGGCCCTGAACGGGTCTCCGCCGGTCATGACGTAGAGGTCGGCGTACTCATCCAGCAGCGCGGCAGCGGCGTCGTTGGCCTGGGGCATGGCAGCATTCTGCCGTGCCCCGGCCGGCCGGGGTCGCGGCCGGTCCGCTGCGCGCCCCAGCGCTCGCACGCTGACGCTGCGGCGCCGGAGCCGCGTGGCACCATGTGATGACAAAGTGATCGTGGGCGGCCGGCGGATGCCGGTCAGCCGCCGGCCGGAAGGGCAGCGCGCCAGTGAGCCAGCCGCTGGAGACCTACCAGGACGAGATCTACCTGAACGGGCTGTCGTGGGCAGTCCCGCCGTTCCCCGCCGACTTGTCCGCCCTCGAGGAAGCGGCGCGGCGGGTCATGACGCCGCGCTCGTTTGACTACGTGGCGGGTGGCGCGGGGTCCGGCGACACGGTGCGGGAAAACCTGGAGGCCTTCCGGCGCTGGCGGATCGTGCCGCGGATGCTGACCGACGTCAGCGCGCCGTCCTACTCGACCACGGTCCTTGGCACCACGCTGAGCGTGCCGTTCTTGCTGGCCCCGGTCGGCGTGCTCGCGATCGTGCACGCGGATGCCGAGTCCGCCGTTGCCCGCGCCGCCTCGGCCGCAAGCGTGCCGATGGTCATGAGCACCGCCGCCTCAACGCCGATCGAGCAGGTGGCAGCGGCGAACGGCGACGGCCAGCGCTGGTTTCAGCTGTACTGGCCGAAGGACAGGGCCTTTGCCGCGAGCCTCATGAACCGGGCGCAGGCGGCCGGCTTCCGGGTGCTCGTGGTCACGCTGGACACCCGGATCCTGGCCTGGCGGCCCCGCGATCTAGACCACGGGCACCTGCCGTTCCTGCACGGCATCGGGGTCCAGAACTACCTCACCGACCCGGCGTTCCAGGCTGCGCTGGCATCCCCGGTCGACGTCGACCCGGGCGCGGCCATCTTGCGTTATACGCAGGTGTTCGGTGACCTGTCCCTGACCTGGGAAGACCTGCCCTTCGTGCGCGAGCACTGGAACGGGCCGATCGTGCTGAAGGGCGTCCTGTCGGCCGCCGATGCGGAGCGGGCCGCCGAGGCGGGCGTCGAGGGAATCGTCGTGTCCAACCACGGCGGCCGGCAGGTCGACGGCGCCCTCGCCGCTCTCGACGCGCTGCCGGAGGTGGCCCGGGCCGTGGGCTCCGACGTGACCGTGCTGTTCGACAGCGGGATCCGCGGTGGCGCCGACATGCTGAAGGCGCTCGCGCTCGGCGCGCGCGCGGTGCTGATCGGCCGGCCGTACGTTTACGGCCTCGGCTTGGGCGGAGAGGCAGGTGTCAGGCACGTCCTGCGGGCGCTGCGCAACGACTTCGAGCTGACCATGCGGCTGGCCGGGCTGGCCAACCTGAGTGACCTTCGGCCCGACTGCCTGGTGCGTCGCCCGTAGCGCGGCCTGCGGAGATGGACCTGCAGCAAATCGGCCTGCGGCATCCGGTGGCCGATTTGATCCGCGACATCCAGCACAACCGGACCGGGATACCGCGGCGCGTGTTCGTGGCCGAGGGCCTGTATGAGAACAACATGGTGCTGTCGACCGGCGTCGAAATCGACGCGTTCGTCTGGTGCCCGGAGGCGGCTTATTCGGATGAGGCGGCGGTCCGGGCGCAACAGCTGGCGGGCCGGGCCAGGCGCGCGTACCAGGTGTCGGCCAAGACCATGGAGCGGCTGGCCGAGCGGCCGAATCCGGATGGCCTCCTCAGCGTCGCCCGGCTGCCTGACTGGCACCCCGATAGCCTCCGGCTAACGCAGGACGCTCTGATCCTGGTGGCGGACGCCGTTGAGATCCCGGGAAACCTCGGCACACTGATCCGGACGCTGGATGCCTGCGCCGCGGACTGCCTCGTGCTCACCAGCCGCCGCACGCGGCTGACCCATCCGAAGGTGCTGCGCAGCAGCCAGGGCATGAACATGAAGGTTCCGTCGTTCGAGTTCGAGCAGGTGAGCGACGCCATTGCCTGGCTGCAGCGCGGCCAGTGCACCGTGTATCTGGCCGATACCGACGAGAGCATGAACTACCGGCAGGCGGACTATAGCGGCCGCACGGCGCTGGTCATCGGCAGCGAGCGATACGGCATCTCGGCGCCCTGGTATGAGGCGGGCTTTCGGCGGATCGGGATCCCGATGCTCGGTGCCGCCGACTCGCTGAACGTGTCGGTCTCAGCATCGGTTCTGCTGTACGAGGCCAGGGCGCGCAAGAGCGCATGGTGAGCCGCCACTGCCGAGGGCGTCAGAGGCTGGCGACGTTCACGACGATGGCCTCCTGGGTCGACCTGGCGACTACGATCACGGCGGTCTGGTCGGGGGACGGGTTCTCCTCCCGGTGCGGAACGTGCGGCGGCACCCACACGTAGTCGCCCGGATGAGTCTCGAGCCGGACGATCTCGCCGCTGGCGGAGTCCCGGAACTCGAACGCGGGTGAACCGGAGACCACGTAGATGCCGGTCTCGGACTGGCCATGATGGTGGTCACCAGAGCGCACGCCCGGCGGCAACTCGGTGCGGCCCATCCACAGCGACTGAGCTCCGGTCAGCTCACCCGAGATCGCCGCCGACCTGAGCATCCCGCTGGTCTGCGCGGTCGCTGCCGACAGGTCATCGGCGCGGATCACCCGCAGACCGTCGTCGCTCACTCGTCCTCGAGAGTCAGGGATACCGAGTTGATGCACCAGCGCTGATCGGTCGGCACGTCGTAGCCCTCGCCCTCGAACACGTGGCCCAGGTGTGAGTTGCAGGCCGCGCACCGGACCTCGGTGCGGACGCGCCCGAGCGAGCGGTCCTGGAGGAGGACCACGGCATCGCCTTCTGACGGCTGGTAGAAGCTTGGCCAGCCGCAGCCGGAGTGGAACTTCGCATCCGAACGGAACAGCTCGGCGCCGCAGGCTCGGCACCGATAGACACCCTTGGTCTCGGTATCGGTGTATTCGCCAGTAAACGGGGCTTCTGTACCCGCCTCCCGCAGCACGTGGTACTCCTCGGGAGAGAGCCTTGCCCGCCATTCGTCCTCTGACAACTGCGCCTTGTCCATGCCGTGAGACTACCTGGCGCGTCCAGGTCAGTCGGCGGGGCCCAGCTCCACGCAGAACACGTTGCCTTCCGGGTCATTCATCACGGTAAGACCCTCGTGTTCGTCGACCACTGTCGCGCCCAGCGCGACCAGCCGCCGGACTTCCTTGGCCATGGTGTCCGGCGGGCGCAGGTCCAGATGCATCCGATTCTTGGCCACCTTCGGCTCGGGCACCTGGGCGAACCACATGTTCGGCCCGCCCCAGCCCGCCGCCTCGACGTATGCCAGTTCCGACGTTGCGTCCTCGTCCACGTCGCTGCCGAGGGCCGCGGCCCAGAACTCGGCGACTGCGAGCGCGTCGGCGCAGTCGAAAGTGACCGACTTGATGACAGCGGGCATACGAGGAAGATATGCGCCGCTCGGCCTGGCTCGCCACAGAATTCCGAAGTGCGCCGCCTCGTTCCCCAACCGACTGCGGTCTAAGCCCGCGGCCTCGAAGACGACGGCTAGGTCTGCCCTCTGATCCCTGCGTTCCGCGACCGCGAAGCCGAACTCCGACGCTGCCCGCAGCGCGACTGATGCGACCTGACGGTGGATCCCTCTAATGGCATCGATCACGCTCGTGGTCGGGCCGGTGCCGGTCCTGCTGATCGATGTAGGCACGCGTTGGGGTTAATGCTCCAAGTTGGTAATACTTTCTCGCCCCTTGCCCGTCTGCTAGGTAGGAAGGGGAAACTGGGGTGGGACACGACGGCCTCCTGGAGCGGGACGAAGTCGTCGCGTCAGTCGACCAGTTGGTTGCCGAGGTCGCCGTCGGCCGTTCGACAGCCCTGTACGTGCTCGGCGAGGCAGGGCTTGGCAAGACTTCGGCGCTTGAGTACGCGCGCGGGAGGGCTGCTGCGGCGCGTCTTGCCGTCGGCCTTGGCCGCGGTCACCCGATGGAGACCGGACTGCCATTCGGGCTGCTTGCCCAGGCCCTTGACTCAGTCGGAGCGGGCCGCCTGCTCGGCGATGGTCAGGAGCCTCCGGCGACGCCCAATGATCGCGCGGCTACGTTCTTCCGGGTCCTGCGCTGGTTGCAGGACCGGACCGACAGTCCGCTGTTGCTGGCCTTCGACGACGTGCACTGGGCGGATGCTGACTCGCTGGCCCTGCTCTCGTTCCTATGTCGCAGGCTTGGCCTGCTCCGCGTTGGGATCATCCTCACTCTGCGGCCGTGGCCATCCGAAGCACATGGTGCGGTCATGGCGCTGGCCGACGAGGGCTGCGGCGTCATTAGCCGGCTCGGGCCCCTGAGCGAGTCAGCCGCAGCATCGCTGCTCGCGGACTGCCTCGGCCACGCCTTGGCCGACGCCGACCTGCAGCGGGCGTACTCGCTGTGTGCCGGGAATCCGCTGCTGCTCGAGCAGCTCGCGGTCGCGCTGGCGCACGGCGAGGGCATGTCTGCGCTCGCCAGCGCTGAGCGCCGGGCGTTCGGTCAGGACGTGCTACTCGCCCGCTTCGCCGGGTTGCCGTCAGCGGGAATGCGGTGCGCGCAGGCCGCGGCAGTCCTAGGGACGAACTTCCTCGCCGCGGTCGCGGCCGAGGTCGCCGGCCTCGAGGGCAGGGACGTCGATATCGCGCTGGACGCGCTCGGTCGGTCCGGGCTGATCGAGCAGGGCCCTGGCACCGCAGTCGAGTTTGCTCACCCGCTATTCCGCCAGGCTCTCTACGACGACCTGACCGGGCCGGTCCGCACCCGGCTGCACGGCCGCGCGTTCGCGGCGCTGCACGCTCGCGGGATGGAAGCCCAGGCGGCCGAGCACGTCATGCCAGCACACCTCGCCGGTGATCCGGATGCAGTGGCAGTGCTGGAGCGAGCCGGACTTGCAGCCCGGCGGGCCGGCGCCTTCGCCGCGGCGGTCACGCACCTGGACGCGGCCGTGGCGATGGCGGGCGACCGCGCCAGCGTCGGGCTGCTGCTGGCGCACGCTGAAGCGCTGCTTGTCGGTGGCCACCTGGACCGCGCGCTCGCTGCGTACGTGGGCCTGCTGAGCAGCGTTGACTGCAGCGGCGCTGATCGAGTGCAGGCGCTGTGGATGGCCGGCCGGGTCAAGGCGATGCTGGGCGAGCACGACCAGGCGGCAAGTCGGTTCGCTGAGGCCGCCGAGCTCGCGCGATCGGAGCGTCCGGAGACCGCCGTCGCGATCCTGCTCGACGCAACTTTCTCGGCGGAGATAACGCAAGGGCCCAGGCGAGGGCTGGCGCCGGCCAGCCGGGCCAGGGAACTAGCCCGCTCCCTTGGGGAGTCAGTCCAAGCTAGGGCGGAGGCCGGCTGGGGTGAGGTCGCGATCCAGGCTGGCGATCCGGCCGGGATTGCCGCGATCGAGGCGGGCATGCCATGGCTCGCGCTCGCTCCCGAAATCGACGCCAGCGCCTGGGGCACCGTTAGCAGCTTCGCGTTCGGGTGCGCCGTCACCGAGCGCCTAGAGGAGGCTGACCGGGCCTTCACCGTCACGCGGCAGTCGGCGGAGCGAGCGAGCGCGCCCGAGCCGATGGCGATCCTGGCCAACGGGCACGGATACGTGCTGGTGCGGATGGGCCGGCTGGTCGCCGCTCTGGATGCCATCGACTTCGCCTACTCGCTTGTCGATCTGGCGCCGGTGGTCGAGTCGTTCGCGGCTGTCGGTAGCGGCTACATCCGCCTCCTCATGGGGCAGCTTGAGGAAAGCGCGCGGTGGTTCGACCGCGTCGAGGAAGTCGCGACGGTGCGCGGCGAGTGGAACGCGCTGCTGTTCCTCTGGGACGGTCGCGGGCACCGGCTCTTGCGCGAGGGCCATGCCGCCGAGGCGTGCGAGAACTATGCCCGCCTCGAGGCGACACGCACGCGGATGGGCATCGGCGAGCCCTGCTTGCCCGCCTGGGGGCGGCACGCCATAGCCGCTTACCTTGCAGCGGGCCGGATCGAGGACGCCGAGCGGGTGATTTCCTGGCTGGATCAGACGCGGATGCCTTGCCGGTTCCCGCGGATCGCTGCAAGCACGGGCAAGGCGCAGCTGGCCGAGCTCGCCGGGGATGACTCGGCCGCTCAGTCTCACTTCGATGCTGCCCTGGCCTTGCACAGCGAGGTCGACCTGCCGCTTGAGCACGTCGAGACGCTTCTGGCCTATGGCAGCTTCCTGCGCCGGTCGGGCCGGGCGCTGCAGGCACGCTCGGTGCTGGCGCAGGCGGCCGACATCGCCGCAGCCGCCGAAGCGGGCTGGCTGGCGGCCCTTGCCGGAGCCGAGCTGAAGGTCGCGGGCGGCCGTCAGCGCGACCGCAGGCGCGGGATGCTGAGCCCGCAGGAGCAGCGGGTGGCCAGGCTCGCCGCTCATGGCGCAACCAACGCCGAGATAGCCCGTCAGCTGTATGTGTCGGTCTCGACGGTCGAGACGCACCTAGAGCACATCTACGCCAAACTCGGAATCCACTCCAGGTACGAGCTCATGGCCAGAGTCGGCGAACTCGGCGCGGATCCTTAGGGGTAGGGAGATCCCCCGACGCCCCCAGCGAGGAATTCTGCCAACGTAAGGAGGAGCAGCCCGCTGTCGGGTCCGATACGCAGGAGGTTACGGTCTTGCCCTCCGATGACTCCCTCGATCCTCGCCCGAGCGCCTGCGGGCGCAGCGAGTTCGGCAGCGAAGCCTCTCATCAGGCTGACGCTGTTGTCCTTGAGCTCATCATCGTCGGCACCGAGCCGATCAGCGGCACCGTCCGGCGCGCCGGTAGCGAGCACACCGACGTCTTTCACGGCTGGATCGACCTCATGAGCATCATCGGCTCGCTCGGAACCGGCCAGGTGGGCGGCTAAATCTCCGGGATATTGCCGATGGGCGCGGCCCTCGCATGTGCGTAGCTTCGCAAGCGCACATGTTCTCACGCCCGTCGTCTCCAAGGAGGGAAGCGTGAAACGGATCATCACTATCGCGAGCGCCATGCTCATCGCCGTCGGCGGCGGTGCGGTCGGCCTCGCCGCAAGCGCCGCGGCTAGTACGGCTGCAACGTCCGCATCGGGTACCGAGCACTTCGAGCTGGTAACGACCTCCGTCGGTCAGACAATCACCTTCCACGCCATCTACTACGGCGTGGTGACGGCGGCCGGCACAGAGGTCTCCCCGAGCAGCGGCAATACCGATACCGTCCACCTTCCTGGCGGCACGTTCAAGCTCGTTCACACCGCTCCGCCAGGATTCAAGGTGAATCCGAAGACGTGCCTGGCCATCGCTACCGGCACCGCCAAGTACAAGATCACCGGCGGAACCGGCCGTTACGCCGGTATCAGCGGCAAGGGAACGGCCGTGATCAGCGAGGTCGGGATACTCGGCCGGGTCAAGGGCGCGTGCAGCGAGAACGCCGCCCCGGCTGCCTTCTTCATTGTCGTCAAGGGCAGCGGGCCGCTGCACACCTAGCGGAGGAGGGGAGGGCGGAGCTACACAACGACCTCGTGGAGTGGCTCCGCCCCCGCCGCGGCCCGCAGCTCGATCTCGGTCACTCGTCCGGCGGCGCGGACGTCTTCGCTGGCGGCCGTGAACGCATCGAGGTCATGAGCGTCGCCGGTCACGATCAGGCGAAGCACCGGCTGCTTCATCCCCACCCTTGCTTGCGACTTCGCCTTCCTGATCGCGGCAATTGCCGCCACGGCGGCGGTGAGCACGCTCTCGTCGCCCATCCCGGCCAGCGGGGCGAGCTCGTCGGCGTCCGGCCAGGGGGCCCGGTGGATCGACCCCTCCTGCCACCACGACCAGGCCTCCTCGGTCGCGAACGGCAAGAACGGGGCGAGCAGCCGCAGCGTGACCGAGAGCCCGAGCCGGAGAGTGGCCACCGCCGAGCCGGCTGATTGCGCGCCGTGCTCACCGTACGCGCGCGGCTTGACCAGCTCCAGGTAGTCATCGCAGAAGAACCAGAAGAATCGCTCGGCCTGCTCCAGGGCGGTCGCGTGGTCGTAGTCCGCGAGCGCCATCGTGCACCGTCGTGTAAGCGTCGCCAGCCGGCGCACAAGCGCCTGGTCGATGGGCTCGGTGATTTCCGTGGCCGGGTCCTGGCCGATGCCCAGCGCGAACCGTGTCGCATTGAGGATCTTGATGGCCAGCCGGCGGCCTATCTTCAGCTGGCCCACATCGAACGCGGTGTCCACTCCGAGCCGGGCGCTGGCCGACCAGTACCTGACCGCATCGGTGCCGTGCTCACGGAGCAGGTCCATGGGGGTCACGGCGTTGCCCTTGGACTTGGACATCTTTTTCCGGTCCGGGTCGAGGATCCAGCCGGAGATCGCGGCATGGCGCCACGGCAGTGCGCTGAACTCGAGCTGCGACCTCAGCACGGTATAGAACAGCCAGGTCCTGATGATCTCGTGCGCCTGCGGTCGCAGGTCGAACGGGATCGCGGGCAGGTCGTGCTCGTCCGGCCAGCCGGTTGCGATCTGCGGCGTCAGCGACGAGGTCGCCCAGGTATCCATCACATCCGGGTCGGCGGCGAAGCCGCCAGCCACGCCCCGCTGCTCCGGCCGGAAGCCGGCCGGAGTGTCGGTGGCCGGGTCGGCGGGCAGCTCCGCCTCCGTTGGCACGATGGGCTTGTCCCTGATGGGCTGGCCGTTCGCGTCCAGCCGGTACCACACGGGGATCGGCACCCCGTTGTAGCGCTGGCGGCTGATCAGCCAGTCACCAGTCAGGCCCTCGATCCAGTGCTCGTACCTGCTGCGCATGTGCTCGGGATGCCAGCGCAACTCGCGGCCGCGGGCCAGCAGGGTGTCCCGCAGGTCGGGCGAACGGCTGCCGTTCGTGACGTACCACTGGCGAGTGGTGATGATCTCGAGCGGCACCTGGCCGTACTCATAGAACTTCACCACGTGCCGGATCGGCTCCGGCTCGCCGCGGATCGCGCCGGCCTCGTGCAGCAAGACCGTCATCTGCTGGCGGGCCAACTTCGCGGTCTGCCCGGCCAGCTGCCCGTACGCGCGCAGGCCGCCCTCGCTGGTGATCCCCGGCGGGGGCTGTGTGAGCAGCCTGCCGTCCTTCCCGATCACCGGGCGGGTTTCCAGCTGCAGGTCCCGCCACCAGGCCACGTCGGTCATGTCGCCGAACGTGCAGACCATGACCAGGCCCGTGCCCTTGTCCGGCTCGGCCAGCCGGTGGGCGAGGATCGGCACCGGCACGCCGAACACGGGGGTGATCGCGCTCGATCCGAACAGATCACGGTAGCGCTCGTCATCGGGATGGGCGACCAGTGCCACGCAGGCCGGTAGCAGCTCGGGCCTGGTCGTGGCGATAGTCACCGAGGACCGCCCGCCGGCGGTGGCGGCACTGGCCGGGCCCGACTTCGTTCCCGGCATGGTGGAGTGCAGGCCGAACGCGAGCGTAATGAACGTGCCCGGCACCTCGCGGTCCTCGATCTCGGCCTGCGCCACGGCTGAGCCGAAGGTCACGTCCCACAGGGCCGGCGCCTCGGCCTGATAGGCCTCGCCCCTGGCCAGGTTGCGCAGGAAGGCGATCTGGGAGGCCTTCTGCACCTGCTCGTCGACGGTGCGGTAGCTGATCTCCCAGTCCATCGACAGGCCGAGCCGCTGCCAGGCCTGCGCGTAGGCCCGCTCGTCCAGCGCGGTGAGCTGGCGGCACAACTCCACGAAGTTGCGCCGTGACACCGGGACCTGGTCGGCGGGCGAGAGGTCGCGCTCGCCGCCGCGCGCGGGCGGCGCGAGACCGGGCTGGTAGGGCAGCGACGGGTCGCAGCGCACGCCGTAGTAGTTCTGCACC
>JASHUE010000643.1:0-4922 GCA_030040195.1 Streptosporangiaceae bacterium
CTCCGCCGCTCTGACGGCACGTGGCGCATCTCCCGGCGCACCGTCGCGGCGGCGGACCGACAAGGCTGACGCCCTTGCCGGGCCGACATCATGAATTGAAGGGCGATGTCCCAATGGGCTCGCCCGGCCCCGGATGACCTCGGCCGGACATTTGCGGCCGGTTACTGGGTCAGAATCTGGTCCGATGGTGTCAGGGACGTGCCGGGCGGGGAAGGTGCACGCAGGTAAACGTCGCAGGTCGCTCAGGTTGCGCCATCACGTCCGGGGGATGGTTGCGGGGGCAGGGCCTGCGCTGATCGGGGGCTGCCATGCCATATGTGCCGAAGGGCCCTGCGCCCGCAACGATCGCGGCGAATCGCGAGGCGGTTGCGCTGCATGACCTGGAGGACCGCCGCGATTTCGCGGATGCCGAGCGAGGGTTCATCGCCCCTTTCTCCGGTCCGCTGCTCAACGCGGCGGGCACGATCATGTTCGACCCGGCGGACTATGACTTCCTGCGTGGCGACGCCGCCGTTCCCGACAGCGTGAACCCGAGCCTCTGGCGGCAGTCGCAGATCATCTGCAAGGGCGGTCTGTACAAGGTGACCGACGGGCTCTACCAGGTACGTAACAACGACATCGCCAACCTGACCGTGGTCGAGGGTGACCACGGCCTGGTGGTGATCGACTGCATGGCCGCCGTTGAGAGCGCGGCTGCGTCGATGGCCATGATCCGCGAGCACGTCAGCGACAAGCCGGTCGTCGGACTGATCTACACCCATACGCACGTGGACCACTATGGCGGCGTCAAG
Organism: Streptosporangiaceae bacterium; assembly: GCA_030040195.1. Classification (GTDB taxonomy): domain Bacteria; phylum Actinomycetota; class Actinomycetes; order Streptosporangiales; family Streptosporangiaceae; genus JAJYUU01. Next base: position 792 of record JASHUE010000643.1, read on the forward strand.
GGCGTCGTGGACCAGGCGGACGTCGCCTCGGGGAAGGTTCCGGTGATCGCGCCCGGAACGCCCAAGTCGTTCAGCAAGTACGCGATCGGAGAGAACGTCGTCGCGGGGAACGCGATGTCCCGGCGGGCCTCCTACGCGTTCGGCAGCCTGCTGGATCACGGCCCGACAGCGATGATCACCTGCGGGATCGGGATCGCGTCGGCGGCTGGGCCAACCATTTCCTACATCCCGCCTACCGACGGGATAACACAGTCGGGAACCCGGCGGGATCTGGCCGGGCTGACGTTCGAGTTCCTGTACGCCCCCGACACCGAGGCGCCGGAGGAGATGCACATCTGGATCCCGCAACTGCGGGCGCTCACCTGTGCCGAGAACGCCAACCACAGCCTGCATAACATCCAGACGCTGCGTGGCGCCCGCACGCGGGACGCCCGCAACTTCGCGCGCTTTCTCGACGAGACGCTGCAGCGCTGGGGCAGCGAGGCTGAGGTGCATTTCGGTCCGCATACGTGGCCGGTGTGGGGCAACGGGCCGATCACGGCGTTCATCGAGTCCCAGCGTGATACCTACAAGTACATCCACGACCAGGCGCTGCGGCTGGCCAACAAGGGCTACACGCCGCTGGAGGCGGCCGAGGTGATAGAGCTGCCCGAGGAACTGGGCCGTAAGTGGTCAAGCCGCGGCTACCACGGCACGCTGCACCACAACGTGCGCGGCGTGTTCACCAAGGAGCTGGGCATGTGGGACGGCGACCCGGTAACGCTGCACCCGCATACCCCCGTCGACACCGCGCACCGCTACGTGGAGCTGATCGGCGCCGAGCAGATCATGGCGGAAGGGCACCGGGCCATCGAAGAGGGCGACTACCGCTGGGCCGCGCAGATCCTGCACCACCTGGTGTTCGCTCAGCCCGGCAACCAGGCGGCCCGCGACCTGCAGGCTGACGCGTACGAGCAGCTTGGCTACCAGGCCGAGGGCCCGCAGTGGCGCGGCATCTACCTCACCGCGGCCCGCGAGCTGCGCGAAGGTGTACTGCCGGCCAAATTCGCTACCGCGAGCCCGGACACTCTCGAGGCGATGCCGGTCGACCTGCTCTTCGACTACGCCGCCGTGCACCTCATCGGGGACAAGGCGGCCAAGGTCGACCTGAGGACCAACTTCGCCTTCACTGACATCCGGGAGACCTGGGCAATGTCGATCCGTCACGGAGTGCTCAACGCCCGGCCGGGCGCTGACGCAGACGCCCAGCTCACGGTGAGCGGGCCGAAGGCCGGGCTGGCGAGCGTGCTGCTGCGGCCGAGGACCGCGAAGAGCCTCGCCGGCTCCGGCACGATCTCGGTGTTTGGCGACCAGTCGGTGCTCGAGACCTACGCCGGGCTGCTGGAGAAGTTCGACCCGGACTTCGCCATCGTCACGCCCTGACCGGGTTCGCCGGGCACTGAGGCGGTGCTCGCAGCCCGAGACTCGGCTCACCGCCGCGCTCGTGGCACGATGCTGCCAGGTAATCGGGCAGTACCGAAGAGGCGGTGAGCATGAGGATGGCTGAGCCGCAGGCGCGCAAGCCGGGAACAAGCTCCTGGCAGTGGGGGCGCACGGCCCAGACTCAGCGGGCCCTGCTTGACGCGGCGCGTGACGTCTTCACCCGGCAGGGTTTTTCTGAGGCAAGCATCGCCGACGTGGTCGAGCGGGCCGGCTCCAGTGTCGGCAGCCTGTATCACCACTTCGGCGGCAAGAGCGAGCTGTTCCTCGCGCTCTGGCAGGAACACCAGCAGGCCTACGAGGACGCCGCCAGCGCTGCGGTCGCCGCTGCGAGGAAGAAGGGCGTCACCGATCCGGCGCAGCTGTTCGCGGCCGGGGCCCGTGCGTTCCTTGAAGGCAGCTGGCAGCGCCGCGACCTCGCCTTGCTGTTCTCGAACGGCGACGGCCCGCCCGGCTTCGAGGTGATGAGGCGGCACCGCGGCCACGAGTGGATCCGGCAGAATGACGCGCTCCTGCGGCTGACCGACACCTCGCTCGACCGGCTGTACGCGGCGGTGCTGACCTCGCTCATCGGCGAGGGCGCGCGCGAGGTCGCCGCGGCCAGGACCAGGACGCAGGCGACTGAGATCATCGACGCGGTCATCGAGTACGTGTCGCGCCTGATGGCCGACGGACCAGCGCGGTCGTGAGCCGGCTGCGCGGGGCACGTGAGGACCGCCGAGCTGGCTGGACGATTGCCAGCCCCGGAGACGCCTCGTTCCCCTCAAAATCGGCCGAAATCCGAAGACTCCGACGCCGCCCGTGCGCACCTGGCCGGTCTTGTGCTCCTCTAGAACCGGATTCTAAGATTGGTGCAAATGCCAGCAGACCGTCCGGACCCGCCCGGCCGGCTGACGTGGTGCGACGGTCGGCGCCCGGGAGGCTCGATGGAACTTGACCTTGGCCCCGAGATCGCGGAGTTCCGCGCGGAAACGCGTGACTGGATCGCCGGGCACACCCCGCTGGGCCTGGCCGAGCTGGCCGACTGGAACCGCTCCGTCGTCACTGGCGGTTACGGCTACGGGCAGCGGGCCCAGGCGATGGCGAGCCCGGCCTACCAGCAATGGGAGCAGGAGCTGGCGCAGGCCCGGCTGATCTGCCCGCAATGGCCGGAGGAGTTCGGCGGCCGGGGCCTCGACGCTGTGCGGATGGCCTTGTTCAACGAGGAACTGCACCGGGCCGGCGTGCCGCGGGTCATCCGCGGCATGGGCGAGAGCCTGGTCGGCCCGTCGGTCATCGTGCACGGCACGCCCGAGCAGCGGGCGCACTTCCTGCCGAGGATCATCTCCGGCGAGGATGTCTACTGCCAGGGTTTCTCGGAGCCGGGGACCGGCTCTGACCTGGCCGGACTGCAGACCAGGGGCGAGGTCGACGGCGACGAGATCGTCATCACCGGGCAGAAGCTGTGGACCTCGGGTGCGGCACGGGCGAACATGATGTTCGTCTTGTGCCGGACCGACCCCGCAGCCGAGAAGCACGCTGGCATCTCCTACGTCCTGATCAACTTCACCGATCCCGCGGTCAGCTACCAGCCGGTCCGGCAGATGTCGGGTGCGGCCGAATTCGCGCAGGACTTCCTCGACGGCGTGCGGGCGCCGCTGTTCAACGTCATCGGCGGGCTGAACAACGGCTGGCGGGTCGCGATGACGACGCTCGGCTACGAACGAGGTGGCAGCGCCACGGTCCTGCACCTGGCCTACGAGCGCGAGTTCTGGGAACTGGCCGAGACCGCACGCAAGCGCGGCAGCAGCAGCGATCCGGTCGTCCGGCAGCACATGGCCTGGGCCTACAGCATGGTCCAGCTCATGCGCTTCAGCGGACTGCGCACCCTCGCGGGGCTGGCCGAGGGGCGCCAGCCCGGCCCGGAGGCGTCGGTCAACAAGCTGTTCTGGAGCGAGTACCACAAACGGCTCGGCGAAATCGCGATCGGGATCGAGGGTGCCGACGGCCTGCTCCGGCCCGAAGGCGACGGTTACCCGACGACGGCGTGGCAGAACGTGTTCCTGTCCAGCCGGGCCGGGACGATCTACTCGGGCACGAGCGAGATTCAGCGCAATATCATCGCCGAGCGCGCCCTCGGGCTGCCCAAGGAGCCGCGGGTGCAGGCGTGACCGGCCCCACATCATCTCGCACGGTGTCAGCCGCGCGCTCGCTGATCACGCCGCAGCGGCTGGCGGAGTTCTTCGCGCCGCACAGCATCGCGCTCGTCGGAGCAGCCGACACTTCCGGTTGGGCCCGGTTCATCGTCGCGGCCAGCAGCGCCGTCGGCTACTCGGGGCCGCTGTACCCGGTGCACCTGGTGCACGAGAAGGTGTTCGGCCGGCCCGCGGTGCGGAGCCTGCGCGACCTGCCCGAGCCGGTCGACCTGGCCTTCATCCTCGCTCCGACGGGCGCCGTCATGGACGTCATCGACGATGCCGCGGCCGCCCATATCGGGAACGTGGTCGTCCTCGCTTCTGGCTACCGGGAGGCTGGCCGCCGCGGCCGGGAACTCGAGGACGAGCTCGTAGCGAAGGCCACGGGCCACGGAATCGTGCTGCTCGGGCCGAACTGCCTGGGTTTCCTGAACACGGCCGCCTCGGCCGCCCCGTTCGCCCTGACCGTGCCGCTGCC
>JASHUE010000069.1:0-7000 GCA_030040195.1 Streptosporangiaceae bacterium
CGCGCGCCCGGCGCCTCAAGGTAGCCAAGCTCGTCCATCAGCCGCTCGGCGTACAGCGCCCAGCCTTCGGAGCAGGCGCTCACATCGCCGATGCTGGTCTGGTAGGTCGACAGCCGTTTGGCCAGATAGCACCACTGGGCCAGCTGCAGGTGGTGGCCGGGCACGCCCTCGTGATACCAGGTGCTGTACAAGTGCCACATCGGGAACCTGGTCTGGCCGAGCGTCGGCAGCCAGGTTTGGCCCGGCCGGGAGAAGTCCTCCGACGGGCCGCTGTAGTACGGCGCCGCTGCGCTGCCCGCGGGCGCGATCTTGGCCTCGACGACCTTGACCGGATCGGCCAGGTCGAAATGCGTCCCGTCGAGATCGGCCATCACTTCGTCCATCAGCCCCTGCAGCCGGGACCGGATCTCGTCAACGCCCTGGATCACCTCGCCGTGTTCCTCGACGTGCGCGATCGCCTGAAGCACGGTCGAGCCGGGCAGGATCCGGTCAGCCTCGGCGACCATTTGCGCGCGGATCTCGTGGAACTGCGCCCAGCCCCATTCATAGGTCTGCGTCAGGTCGATCCGGGCGCCGTTCCAGCGCCGGACCGCGAGGTGGTAGCGCTCCGCGCCGACGCCATCAGGGGTGCCCTCCGCTCCGGCCAGGTAGTCAGACCGCAGCCAGTCGCGCAGGCCGGCGATCGCGGCGTCGGCGGCTGGGCACACCCGGTCAAGCTGGGCCCGCAGCGCCGGCGCCCCGGCCACCCCGGCCGCGAAGCCCGCGAACCACCCGGTCCCGTTTGTCTGCCAGCCCGCGAGCTGATCGGCCAGCGAGCTGATGAGCGTCGCAGACTCGTACTTGCCATGCTCCGCGCTCACGATGAGTGCGGCGCGGTAACCGTCCACCGCATCGGGGACGCGCCCGATCCGGGCCGCGATCACGGCCCAGTCGTCGTCGGTGGCAGCGGGCATGAGCAGGAGCGCGTCGCGTATCTGGTGCGGCGGCGCGAGCAGATTGGAGACCGTCCGCAGATTCTCGCCGGCCTCGCTGACCGCCAGCTCGGTCTCCAGCCGCTCCCGGAGCAGCCGCGCGCACCGGCGCTCGTCGGCGTTGGCCAGTCCGCCCGCAGCGCCGGCCTCTTGCTCAGCCCCGGCCAGCGAAGCCAGGGTGGAGCGCAGGAGGTCGTCAAGTGCCTCCTGGCCGGCGGGCGAGAAATCACGCAGCCGGTCTTGCCCGACCGGCAGCCCGAGATAGGTAGCCACGAGCGGATCAAGCTCGGCGAGCGCATGCACGAACGCGTCCGCCAGGTCGCGGATTCGCCGGTCGGGATGCTCCGTTACGTCGGCCATATCCAGCATTCTGCCCGACCCGTGCGCTGCGGGCGCGCGGCCCTGACGTTAAGGTCATCCGGTGACTAATCGCTGCGTTCTGGTAACGGGGTCGTCTCGTGGCATAGGCCGTGCCATCGCGGAGGCTTTCGCCGCGGCCGGTGACAGGGTCGCCATCCATCACCGGGCCTCCCCGGCGCTCGCCGCGGATCTGCTGGCGAGCCTGCCGGGCACCGGGCACATCATCGTCCAGGCGGACCTGGCCGACCCGGACGCGGTCAAGTCCATGGTGGACACGGCCGCCGGCCAGCTCGGCGGTCTTGACGTCCTGGTCAACAACGCGGCCAATTTCGCCGCCCATCCGATCACCGAGGTGTCCTACGAGCAGTGGCAGGCCGCCTGGCAGACCACGATCGGCGTCAACCTGATCGGGTCGGCTAATGTCACCTGGTGCGCTGTCCGGCACATGATCCCTCGCGGCGGCGGCCAGATCGTGAATGTGTCCTCGCGCGGCGCGTTCCGCGGTGAGCCGAACCAGCCCGCCTACGGCGCCAGCAAGGCCGGCCTCAACGCCTTCGGCCAGTCGATGGCGCTGGCACTGGCGCCGTACAACATCACGGTCGCCGCGGTCGCGCCGGGATTTGTCGAGACCGACATGGCGGCCGCCCATCTGCAGGGCACCCGCGGCGAGACGATCAGGGCGCAGAGCCCGTTCGGGCGGGTCGCCAGGCCCGATGAGGTCGCCAGCGCGGTGCTCTTCCTCGCATCGCCGGAGGCGCAGTGGGCCAGTGGCGCGATCCTCGACCTGAACGGCGCCTCGTACCTGCGGACCTGAGCAAGGCGGTGGTCTTACAGTCTGTAGCCATGAAGACCACGATGATCGCCATCAGTACTGGCGGCCAGGAGACCGTGCACGACATCACGCGGGTTTGCGAGCAGTTCGCGCGCGAGGCGGCGGCGGGCGGTGATGGGTTGCTGCACGTGTTCGTTCCGCACGCGACCGCGGGACTGGCGTTGATCGAACTGGGCGCAGGCAGTGACCACGACCTGCTGTCGGTGCTGGCCGAACTGCTGCCGGCCACGGATACGTGGCGGCACGCACACGGCGCGCGCGGCCATGGCCGATCGCACGTGCTGCCCGCCTTCATCTCGCCTTATGCCACGCTCCCGGTCGTCAACGGCCGGCTGGCGCTCGGCACCTGGCAGTCGGTCACCGTGGTCGACCTGAACGTCGACAACCCGGACCGGCAGGTACGGCTGTCGTTTGTCAGCTAGGGAGGATCCGCAGATGGCACCGATTAACGTCGGCCCCGGACTGTTTACCCATAGATCGTAATTCGGTAATTTTGCCGCTGTAGTCTCCATTTTCTTGATGGCATCACTGAGGAGGCAACCGCCGTGCATGACGATCATGGCAATGGCGCGGATGGCAAATCAGGGCTGAGCCGGCGGGGAATGCTGCAGGCCGGCCTCATCGGGGCGGCTGGCGTCGGCATAGGCGGCTGGGCCTCCGCCGCGACCGCCTCGGCCAGCGTCGGCAGGCACGGGCCCGACCGGTGGCGCCACCGCCACCTCCGCAAGCCAGGATCACTGCCGTACCCCGGCCTGCCTAAGGGCACCGACACGATCCCGCAGATCAAGCACATCGTCATCCTGATGATGGAGAACCATTCCTACGACAACCGGTTCGGCATGCTCCGCCGCTGTGACGCCGATGGGCTCAGGCTCGGCCCCGACGGGCTGCCGCTGAACACGAACCCATACGCCAATGGCGACCTCCAGCACGCGTTCCACATGCCGACGACGTGCCAGAACAACAAGCCGACCCAGGAGTGGACGCAGAGCCACATCCAGTTCGACGACGGCCGCAACAACGGGTTCGTGATCTCGAACAGCGGCCCGGTGGCCATGGGCTACTGGGATCGCGCCGACCAGCCGTTCTACTACTCCATGGCCGACATCTTCCCGATCGGCGACCGGTATTTCTGCTGCGTCCTCGGCCAGACCTATCCGAACCGGCGCTACCTGATCTCGGCTACTTCGCTCGGCATGATCGACGACACAGAGCCGGCGCTCAGCGACTACCCGCCGAACGGCACGATCTTCGATGCGGTCCAGGACGCCGGGCTCACCTGGAAGGACTACTACACGCCGACAGCGGATACGCCCTATCCGACCATCGCGCTGTACCCGAAGCTGTACCTCGAGAACGTCGGCAAAAGGGCGGTGCACATCGCCGAATTCTTCACCGACGCGGCGGCGGGCACGCTGCCGGATGTCAGCCTCGTCGAACCGAACTACGACACGCAGTCCGAGGAGGACCCGCAGAACATCGTCGTCGGCGAGCAGTTCGCCGCGAAGGTGATGAACGCGGTGATGTCCGGGCCGGGATGGCCGGGCACGGTGCTGATCTGGAACTACGACGAGCACGGCGGCTACTACGACCACGTGCCGCCGCCGCCCGCGCTCGCGCCGGACGACATTCCGCCGGACGTCAAGGAGATCAGCAGCACCACGAAGCCGTACAACGGGTTCCGCCAGTACGGCTTCCGGGTGCCGATGGCGGTCATCTCGCCGTTCGCGCGCCCCCGGTATGTCTCCCACCGGGTGATGGACCACACGAGCATCTGCGCGCTGATCGAGGCCAAGTGGAACCTGCCCGCGATGACCTACAGGGACGCGAACGCGTGGCCGATGCTGGACATGCTGGACCTGCGCAGGCCGCACTTCCTGACCCCGCCGCAACTGGCCAAGCCGCTGCTGGACACCGATCCGAGCGCGCTGGCGTGCAACGTCACCGGGCCTGGCACCATACCTCCGCCGGGATCGGTGACGCCGCCGCCATCCTGACCGGGCGGGCTACCAGGCGTAGGCCTCCGGGGCCGCGCCGCCGGGTCCGGGGAAGATCTCATCGAGCCGGGCCAGCGCCTTCTCGTCGAGTGTGACCGTCGCGGCGTGCACCGCATGCTCGAACTGGTCAAGCGTGCGCGGCCCGGCGATCGGCGCCGTCACCGCCGGCTGGTGCAGCAGCCACGCCAGCGCCACTTCGGCGGGCGGCACACCAGACTCGGAGCAGAAGGCTTCGTAGGCGGCAATCTGCTCGCGCCTGTCCCCGAGCATCTCGACGGCGCGCCCGCCGCCGCTGCGCCCGGCATCCGACGATGCGCCCGTGGTTGCAGCGCCCGTGGTTGCAGCGCCCATGGTTGCAGCGCCCGTGGTTGCAGCGGCCGGGGTTGAAGCGACCGTGGTTGAAGCGACCGCCTGCCTGGCCAGGATGCCGCCGAGGAGGCCGCCGTGCAGGGGGCTCCAAGGCAGCACGCCCAGCCCGTAGCCCTGACAGGCCGGCAGGACCTCCAGTTCGACCGTCCGCTCGGCCAGGTTGTACAGCGACTGCTCGCTCACCAGTCCGAACGCGCCGTGGCGGCGGGCCGCCTCCTGCGCCTCGGCGATGTGCCAGCCCGCGAAGTTGGACGAGCCGAAGTAGATGACCTTGCCCTGCGTCCGCAGGACGGTGAACGCCTCCCAGATCTCCTCCCACGACGTCTGCCGGTCGACGTGATGCATCTGGTACAGGTCGATGTGATCGGTCTGCAGCCGCCGCAGCGATGCCTCGCATGCCTGCCTGATGTTCACCGCCGACAGGAATCGATCGTTGGGCCAGTCGCCCTTCCCGCCGTACAGCTTCGTCGCCAGCACCACCTTGTCGCGGCGGCCGGGCGCGCCGGCGAACCAGTCGCCGATGATCGACTCGGTCACGCCCTCGGCGCGCGGTCGTCCGTAGGTGTTCGCCGTGTCGAAGAAGTTCACGCCGTGCTCGAGCGCGTGATCCATGATCGCGTGCGCGTCGGCGGGCTCGGTGTAAGAGCCGAAGTTCATCGTGCCCAGGCAGATCCGGCTGACAGATACGCCGCTGCGTCCAAGGTGGGTGTAGTCCATGTCCCCACCGTAACCGCCGGCAGGCAGAGCCGTCCGAGCCAGACATGAGCCCGTTCCCCCCGAGAGCGGAGCTATCGAGGACGCGCGGGATATGTGCGATGATCCGGCTCGGAAGACCAGAATGCGGTTCCGTCCGAGCAGGAGGGCGCATGGACGTCCGGGAGGCGCTGTACACCACCAGGGCAATGCGCAGGGTGCGGCCTGACCCGATTCCCGCGGACGTGCAGGCACGGATCCTCGATGCGGCGATCCGGGCACCGAGCGGCGGCAACGTGCAAGGCTGGCGGTTCCTGCTTGTCGACGACCCCGCGGTCAAGGCACAGCTTGGCCCGCTGTATCGCGACGCCATCGGGCAGCTCTGGAAGACCGCGTACGCCGAGCGGATCGAGCGGGCGCGCGGCGCGCCCGGGGACCCGGACAGCGCGGCGCTGCTGCGGGTGGTGGCTTCGGCTCAGCACCTCGCCGATCACTTCGAGGAGGTGCCGCTGTACCTGTTCGGCTTCTCCCGCGGCGACCCGTCCGGCGGATCCATCTTCCCGGCCATCTGGAGTGCTCAGCTGGCGGCCAGAGCCGAAGGCGTGGGCAGCGCGCTCACGTCCGTGCTCGGGATCTTCCACGGGGCGGAGGCGATGCAGATACTGGGCGTGCCTGAGGGCAAGGGCTGGGTGATGGCGTGCTGCGTCTCCTTCGGATACCCCTCCGGCCGCTGGGGCGTCGCGGCCCGGCGGCCCGTGCATGAGGTGGCCTACCGCAACCGCTGGGGTAACCCCGTCGGGTTCGAGGTCGCCGAGCCGCTGTGGCCCGTGACCGCTAGCTGACAAGCTCCGCGCGCTGCAGCGGCGTGCGGGTCTCGGGCAGAATCTCCGGTTAGCCCTCCTGGCCGCGCTGGTAGAAATGGGCAGTCCCGGCCGATGATGAGCCATGGGCTACCGGGATGCCGGACCAGGTCGGCCTGGCGATGATGATGTCGTCGGGTTCGGTCATGACCGCCCGGCGCGCCGACCCTGGCAGACCGGCGCGCTGCTGGCGCTGGCGGGCTGCGCCGTTGTCGCGCTGGCGGTCGTGCGGCTTGGGCATCTTGGGCACAAGCCGCACACGCTGTCGCGATCGGAGCCGCCGCCGGTGGTGGTGACTCGGGCCGGCCGCGACCTGCTCGGTGTCACCGCGAACTGGGACGTGTTCGCCCGCGGGTCCAACTACCTAGTCCGGATTCAGCTCGCCAGCGGCGAGGTCACCCGCACGGCCGTACCGGCATTGGAGTCCAACAATCCAGTGGTCTCGTTTCTGGTCGGCCCGCACGAAGCGGTCATCCGCTCCTACGACCAGGTGGCCGGCTACGTCGTTCGCGACGGTGATCCGGCGCGGCTGCTCACCGGCGTGCTCGCGAACTATGTTGGCCCGCTCCTGCCCGGCCCGGACGACTCGCAGGCCTGGGCGCTCATCGCCGGGCCGGCTTATCAGCGACTGGCACTGATCGGACTGGACGGGAGGGTCACGGGGACGTCGATCAGGCTCCCGCCGGGCGGCCCGCTGCCCGCGACCGCGATCCCCGACCAGCGCGGCTACGCGATGGTGTTGACCATCGCCAACCGTATCTATGACGCCGGGCCGACCTGGGACCGCAGGGTTCCGTCGATGGTGATCGCGATCGGGCCGACCGCCTGGCTGTCCCTTGCCTGCCACCGGCGCTGCCGCAACGTCGTCACCGACGCCGAGACCGGCGCGCAGCGGACTCTGCCGGGGCCGGGACTGAC
>JASHUE010000644.1:0-6131 GCA_030040195.1 Streptosporangiaceae bacterium
CAGGAGTCCGGGCACCGCGTCCAGGAGCCGCCGCTCGGGCCTGGTCGTCCCCGAGGTCCACGCCGGGTAGGCCCGCATCGCGTCCGCCACCTTGCGCTCGTTCGAGCCCGGGGGACCGAGCACCACGTTGCGGAACGCCCTGGCCAGGCCCAGCACCGAGATCGCGAACAGCGGCGCGCCGCAACCGTCAACGCCGACCGCCGCCACCGGCTCACCGGCCAGTTCGGACACCGTCTGCCCGATCCGGACCTGCAGCGGATGCTCGGGATCGCGGTATGTCTGCGTCGGCCAGCCGTTGACCACGCAGGTCGCCAGCATGGCCGCGTGCTTGCCGCTGCAGTTCATGTGCACCCGATCAGGAGTGCCGCCTGCCCTGATCAGGGCATGCAACGACTGCTCATCCAGCGGCCAGTCCGGCGGGCACTGCAGCGCGTCCTCGGTCAGGCCGACGGACGCCAGGATTTCCCGCACCCCGGCAACGTGAAAGTCCTCGCCCGAGTGACTGGCCGCAGCCAGGGCGAGCAGGTTGCCGTCCAGCCGCAGGCCGCAGCGCAACATCCCCACGGCCTGCAGTGGCTTATTAGACGACCTGGGGAACATGGGCTCGCCGGCAGCGCCAGCGGCCAGCAGGACCCGGCCGTCCGCTGCCAGCGTGACCGCGCTGCCCCGGTGACGGGACTCTGTGAATCCGGACCTGACTACCTCGGCCAGCACGGGATTGTCAGCGAGAATCGGGCACCCCCAGCATCTGCCTGGCCGCGGTCGGTGACATGGCGGGGCGCTGCGACAGCGCGGCCAGCGTGGCCGCGCGTTCGACGAGTTCGGCATTGCTCGCCACGGGGCGACCGCGGGAGAAGGTCACCGTGTCCTCCATGCCGACCCGCAGGTGCCCGCCGGCCGACAGGGCGGCCAGCATGACCGGCAGCGTGGTGCGGCCGATACCAGTTGCCGACCAGGTAGCGCCGGCGGGCAGCGCGGCAACGGCCGAGACCAGCGTGGCTGCATCCCCTGGCATGCCGCCCGGCACGCCCATCACCAGGTCGCAGTGCACGTGCCCGCCGGCCGGCGGTCCCATCTCCGCGAGCAGCCTGTGCAGGGTCGCGATATGCCCGAGGTCGAACAGCTCGAACTCCGGCACGACACCGTACTCCTGCGTCTTCGCGTACAGCTCGCGGATGAAGCCCCATGGGTTCATGAACACGTCGTCGCCGAAGTTCACCGTGCCGCAGGTGAGAGAGCACGCGTCCGGGCGAGCGTCGAGCACGACGAGCCGCCGCTCGTAGGGATCGGTGACCGCGCCGCCGGTAGAAAGCTGGACGATCAGGTCGGTGGACTCGCGCAGGGCGTAGACGGTGTCGGTCAGCCGCCCCGGGTCCAGAGTCGGCTTTGCCTGCGCGTCCCTGATGTGCACGTGAATCACGGCGGCACCCGCCGCGGCGCATTCCTTCGCCGTCGTGACCAGCTCGTCGAGCGTCACCGGGAGCGCGGGAACGTTAGCCTTCTCGGACTCGGCGCCGGTCGGGGCGACGGTGATCAACGTGGCGGGCCCGCCCTTGGCGGGCTTGGCATTGTCAGTAGTCATGGCCAATGATGCCCCTCCTCGACGGCGCGCACGAAAGCTACCGCAGTCTATGCCGCTGGGCGTTCTCTGCTTCCCGCTCAGCCGTCGCGTCGCGCTGATGCGCCGCCTTCCCTCGTCGCAAACCCCGCTCCTCAGTCCAGGCAGCGCCGCGCCGCTCCGGCTCGCTCCTGGCTTCCCGCTCAGCCGTCGCGTCGCGCTGATGCGCCGCGCCGCTCCGGCTCGCTCACCCCATGCGACAATGCCTTCTCGTGCGAGCCGTCGTCCAGCGTGCCAGCGCCGCTAGCGTGACCGTGGCCGGCGAGGTGATCGCCCGGCTGCCCGCGCCCGGCCTGCTCGTGCTGCTGGGCGTCACGCACACCGATTCCGGCGCCATCGCCGCTGCGCTGGCGCGCAAGATCTACAACTTGCGGATCCTGGCGGACGAGCGGTCGTGCGCCGATGCCGGGGCGCCGTTGCTGGTCGTCAGCCAGTTCACCCTGTACGCCGACACGGCCAAGGGGCGGCGGCCGAGCTGGCAGGCGGCGGCGCCCGGCCCGGTCGCCGAGCCGCTGGTGCTGGCCTTCACCGAGGCACTGCGCGAGCAGGGCGCAAGCGTACAGACCGGGGTATTCGGCGCGACCATGCAGGTTGAACTCGTCAACGACGGTCCGGTAACGCTGATCCTGGAGCTCTAGAGCTACCGACGGTAGCGGCCGCTGCCCGCGCCTGAACTGTCAGAGCCGGAACGGGCCGGGCCCACCGGTTCCCCGCCAGCCAGATGGCGGCGGGCGAACTCGAGCGACTCAGCCAGGTCGGCTTGCCGGTCCCCGAGCGTGGGGGCCCGGTGGGTGCTGACCTCAAGCACCACGATGCCCTCATATCCGGACGAGCCAAGCCACCCGAGCAGCTCGGCGCAGGGCTGGGTGCCGCGGCCGGGCACGAGGTGCTCGTCGGGCAGGCCAGGCTTGGTGCCATCGCCCAGGTGGACGTGGCTGAGGCGGCTGCCGAGCTGCTTGGCCATCGCGAGCACGTCCGAGTCGGAGACGGCGGCATGCGAGACGTCGAGGGTAGCGTGCGGGACATCCATCTCGACCGGGTTCCAGTGCGGCGCGTAGGCACCCACCTCGGTCTCACCCCGCAGCAGCGGGTACAGGTTCTCCACGGCGAAGGCCACGTCACCCTGCGGAGTCATCCTGGCCAGGCCGAGCTCAAAGTCCTTCGCATACTCGCGCTGCCAGCGGAACGGCGGGTGCACCACGACGACCTTGGCCCCGAGGGCCTCTGCCAGCTCGCGGGCTCGCTCCAGCTTGGCCCAGGGGTCGCGGCCCCAGACCCGCTGGGTGACGAGCAGGTTCGGCGCGTGTACCGCTGCCACCGGGATGCCGTGGTACTCCGACAGCCGGCGCAGCACGTCCGCGTCCTGGCTGACCGGATCGGCCGTCACCATGATCTCGACGGCGTCGTAGCCCAGCCGGGCGGCGGTCTCAAACGCGTCCGGGGCTCGCTCAGGGAAGACCGAAGCCGTCGACAACGCGACTTGGATGCCTGTCACCCCAGTGACCTGCGCAATCGGGTCTCCTTCTGCTCAGGTATCACTGCCAGCTTATGCCGCCCGCGCTCCCTGGCTTGCCGCGGCGGGCGAGTGTCGGGGCAGCTGCGCCGGAGCCGGGAGGCCCGGCTTGCGGCGCCCGCGGGTACGGCGCAACCCGGCCGACTGTCGGCAGCCGCCGGTACGGTGCCAGCGTGGCTAGGACGGCCGCTGCGGCGGTATATGAGTGCGCGGAGTGTCGGTGGCGGAGCACCAAGTGGGCGGGTCGCTGCGGCGGCTGCGGGGCCTGGGGGACGGTCGCTGAGCGGCCCTCAGATGCGGCGCCGGTCCGGGCAGGGTCGCGGGCACAGCTCAAGGCCGCTCCGCCGGTGCTCGCGGCGCTGCCGATCGGACGGGTCGACGCTGCCGCGGCGCGGGCGCAGCCAACCGGCATGAGTGAGCTGGACCGTGTGCTGGGCGGCGGCCTTGTCCGCGGGGCGGTAGTACTGCTGGCCGGCGAGCCCGGGGTGGGTAAGTCGACCCTGCTGCTGGAGGCCGGTGCGCTAGCCGCCGGGCACGGCCGGGTGCTGTATGTCACGGGAGAGGAGTCCGCCGCCCAGGTAAGGCTGCGCGCGGATCGGATCGGTGCGGTCACGGACGGCCTCTACCTGGCCGCCGAGACCGACTTCGGCGCGCTGCTCGGGCACGTCGAGGCGGTGAACCCCGACCTGCTCATCGTCGACTCCGTGCAGACGATCAGTGCGGCTGGCGTGGATGGTGTGCCCGGCGGCGTGACGCAGGTGCGGGAGATCACCGCAGCCCTGACCGCGCTGGCCAAGCGGCGGAGCCTGACCACCGTCGTGGTCGGCCACGTCACCAAGGACGGCTCGGTGGCGGGGCCGCGGACACTGGAGCACCTTGTCGACGTGGTGCTGCAGTTCGAGGGCGACGCCCGCGGGCAGTTGCGGATGGTCAGGGCGCTGAAGAACCGGTTCGGCCCCACCGACGAGATCGGCTGCTTCGAGCTCGGTGAGTACGGCCTCGTCGGACTGCCCGACCCCAGTGGCCTCTTCCTTTCTCAGCGAAATGATCCGGTTCCTGGCACGTGCGTCACGGTGACGCTGGAGGGCCGCAGGCCGCTGGTCGCCGAGGTTCAGACATTGGTTTGCGAGACCGGGGCCGATCCTCGGCGAGTCACCTCGGGGCTGGACTTCGCGAGAGTCGGAATGATCACTGCCGTGCTGCAGCAGCGCGCGGAGCTCAAGATCGGCAAGTGTGACATATTCGCCGCGACCGTCGGCGGTGTCCGGCTGAGCGAGCCCTCGGTGGATCTGGCGCTCGCGCTGGCGGTCGCCAGCTCGCTGGCGAACATCAGCATCCCGGCAGAGGTTGTCGCGATCGGCGAGGTCGGGCTGGCCGGTGAGATCCGGCGCGTGACCGGGGTCCAGCCCAGGCTGGCCGAGGCCGCGCGGATGGGGTTTCGCCGCGCGATCGTGCCGGCCGGCTCAGGGCTGCAAGGTGGCGGCGAGGAATGCCTGGAGCCGGGCGCGCAACTGAAGGTGCAGGAGGCCGCCGATATCCGGTCGGCGATCACCGCTGCGCTCGGCGCTTGACTCGGTGACCGCAACCGGCCGTTAGACTGCCAGCACAAGCAACGTCCGGTAGGCAGGTGCTTGCGGTGAGCAACAGGCGGGACGAGCGGCGCCGGGCCGCGCTCGCGGTGGTAGCGCCGGGGACCGCAATCAGGAACGGGCTAGAGCGGATCGTGCGGGGCCACACCGGCGCGCTCATCGTGCTGGGCTACGACGACGTCGTCCGGGACATCTGCTCAGGCGGCTTCGAGCTCGGTGCGGAGTTTTCCGCGACCCGGCTGCGCGAACTGGCCAAGATGGACGGCGCGATAGTCCTCGACCGGGCCGGCACGACGATTCTGCGGGCGGCGGTCCAGCTCGTGCCCGATCCCGAGCTGCCTACGCAGGAGTCGGGTACCAGGCATCGGACCGCCGAGCGGGTGGCCCGCCAGACCGGCTTCCCGGTCATCACGGTCAGCAAGTCCATGAGCGTCATCGCCGTCTACGACGACCACGGCGAGCGGCACGTGCTCGAGGACTCGGCGACCTTGCTGGCTCGTGCGCACCAGGCGCTCGCGACCCTGGAGCGGTATAAGCGCCGGCTTGATGAGGCGACGGGCGCGCTGTCGGGCCTGGAGATCGAGGACCGGGTGACGCTGCGCGACGTGGCCTCGGTCGCGCAGCGGCTCGAGATGGCCAGCCGGATGGCCGATGAGATCGGCGGTCACCTGGTCGAACTCGGTACCGATGGCGGGCTGCTCACGCTGCAGCTGAACGAGCTGACGGCGGGAGGCGGACAGGATCGGGAGTACCTGGTGCGTGATTACGCGCCACCAGGGCCGCTGGGCTCAGGCACGCAGCTATCGGACCGGCTGGCCCGACTCAACGCGGACGAACTGCTGGACATGGCCGCCGTCGCGGACGCGGTGCGGCCGGGGCTCGCCGACGACCTCGACCAGCCGGTGAGCCCGCGTGGGTACCGGCTGCTCGGCCGGATACCCAGGCTCGACCCCGCCGCGGCCGACCGGCTGATCGCGCACTTCGGCGGGCTGCAGAAACTGCTGTCCGCGAGCGCCGCGGACCTGCGGCAGGTGGCAGGGATTGACTCCGCCCAGGCGACGAGGATTCGCGAAGGCCTCTCCCGGCTGGCCGAGGCAACATTGCTGGATCGCTACCCGTAGCGGCGGAAGGCCTGGGCCGATCGTCAGCCGATCTGGAAGACCAGCGGGTTGCTCCTGAGCGTCCCGTCCGCGGCAACGGCCGTGTAGCTGGCTCCCGCGGCCAGGGCGCCAGCCGCCGGGCAGCCCGGCGTTGAGTGCTGGCCGTGCCAGCCGATAGAGACGACGCTAGGGATGCCACGGAGGAGTTCGGTCACCAGCGACGACTCGCCCTCGCCGCACGCGCCGGAACTCCAGATCGGCAGTGAGCCGGCCGAGATGTGCAGCACTATGTGCGCGGACCCTATGTCGAA
>JASHUE010000645.1:0-3974 GCA_030040195.1 Streptosporangiaceae bacterium
ATCCTCGGCCTGAGCCTGCCGCAGCAATACGTGAGCCGCTCGGCTCTCAGCGAGACGGCCTTGCAGGTCGTGCTCTTCGGCGGCCTGTGCCTGCTGGCCGACTCGTTGATCCTCCGTGCCGTCAGCAGACGGGTCCCTCGAGCCGACGCCCCCGCCGAAGGCGAGGCTCCCGTTGTCGTCGGGAGCGCGGTCGGTGCCGTGCCCGGCAGCGGGCACGTCTACGTGCTCCCCGCCGAAGGGGCGCTTCCCGAGGCGGCGGCCGCAGACGCCGGCTCGGCCAGCAGCGCCGTCGGCGGGGCACCAGCTAGCGAGTCGGCTGGTGGCGAGCCGCCCGTGACGGAAACCATCGTGCTGCCCCCCGTCAAACCTGGCCCTGGCGGCGCTGGGCGTCTGGACCTCCTCACCGCGCGGGTACGCCGACTCGTCAGGTCGGTGGACTTGGCTTCCTGGCCCAGCCCGCCCAGCGCGCTGGCCGTGCTGGCCGGCCTGTCACTGGGCCTGGCCATCCTTATCAGCCTGGACAGCCTGCTGTACCTGCTGCCGGTCATCCCGTTTGGCGCGATCCTTGTCATCGGACGCCGGCCCCAGGCGACCCCGTTCCTCATTGGACTCATCGTGGGCGCGGCCTACGGCGGGCTCGGTGCGTTCCTGCTCGACCGGGCGTTCGTGGACACCGTCGGTCTGACGGTCGCCATTGCCGGGGTCGTCGCCGTGTGGTTGCTTGCGCTGTGCCTCATCGGCGGGCAGCTGAAGCGGCTCGCGTACGTGCGCCGCGTCGTGCCGAGGATGTTGAAGAAGATCCCGCTGCGCTGGCTACCGGAGGCGGGCGCGCTGGTCGCCGCGGCGGTACTGATCGGCTTCGCTATCCGGCCCTACGTCCAGACCGCGCACGGCCATCCGAGCGCGGCCGTCACCGACTTCATCGCCGCACTGCAACGCCAGCAGGGCCTGCGAGTAGACCCGACCCGCACCTACGCCGAGCAGACGCTCTACTGGGTGATCTGGTATATCGGGCTGCCAACCGTGCTGCTCGGCGGATTCGGCATCGTGCTCCTGGTCCGGCGCTGCCTGCGCGGCCTGCTGAGCTGGCGGGACCCGGACCGGCAGTTGCGCATGTGGGCGCTGCCGCTGGCCATCTTCTGCGCCGGGTCGGCTGTGGTCCTCTGGCAGCCCGACATCGTGCCGGACCAACCGTGGGCCAGCCGCAGGCTCGTCGTGCTGGTGTTGCCCGGGCTGATCATCGCTGCGCTCTGGGCAGCCTCCTGGCTGACGGTCCGGGCCCGAAGTCGTGGCGCGAGCCGGGCTACCGCGACGGTCGTCGGCCTCTTCTGCTCGGCGGCGATGCTGGTGCCGACTCTCTCCACCACCTTCGGCGTGGGTCTGAGCCACGGGGCCAAAGGCGGCGGCTTGCAGCCGGTAGCCCAGGGCATGGCGCTGCGCCGCACCGGCATGGGCCAGATCCAGGCCGTCAGCCAGCTCTGCGCGCAAATGCCGCGCGATGCCACGGTGCTTGTTGTCGATACGACCGCTGCCCAGCAGTTCATGCAGGTGGTGAGGGGGATGTGCGGGGTGCCGACTGCGTCGATGGCCGGCCAGCCGGCGGCGACCGTGGAATTCGTGGTTCATGCCATTGCCGCTGGCGGGCGCCAGCCGGTCCTGCTCGCCTCGACCCAGGCGCGGCTCGCTCGCTTCGGCGGCAGTCCTATCCGCGTGCTGAACCTGGTCACGACCGGAGATCCGCACGAGCTCATCCAGCTGCCGACCGCGCCGACCCGCGTTCATTACGTGCTGTGGATGACCTCGCCGACGCTGGCCGCCACCGGCACGTGAGCGCGCGTTCTCGGCCGGCGCCGTGATTTGCCTCCGGCACCAGGTGCCCATACAGTTGGTTAATACGACGCGGGGTGGAGCAGTTCGGTAGCTCGCTGGGCTCATAACCCAGAGGTCGCGGGTTCAAATCCCGCCCCCGCTACCAGGTCAGAGGCCCCTTCCGATCTTGGAAGGGGCCTTTTGCATGCCAAATCCAGCTGGCAGTATCGTCGAGCGCTTCATGACCGTCTGCGAAGATGTGGCCGGTGGGATGGGAGGCACTCGAGCACTGGGGTGACGACGTCGTTCGCATCGAACCGCTCACTGGCGGAGTTGGCGTCAACGAGGTGTGGAGCGTGCGCGTCAACGGGCACCTCGCGGTCGGTCGTCTCGGCCAACGCAGCGACGCTGATCTCGCGTGGGAGACCGACCTATTGCGACACCTCGATCGTGAAGGGATGCGGGTGCCGGTGCCGATCCCAACCACGGACGGCCGGCACTTCGCCGACGGTCTGGTGGTGATGACCTACCTGGTGGGCAGATCGCCCGATACCGAGGCCGACTGGCGTCGCGTCGCCGACACACTCCGCCAGCTGCATCGGTTCACGCGCGGCTGGCCCCAACGCCCGGGCTGGCGATCGTCGACCGACCTTCTGCACGCCGAGACCGGGACGAGGGTTGACCTCGGCGCGATGCCGCCTGAGGGTGTCGTTCGATGCCGAGCAGCGTGGGCGCGACTTGCCGGTCGCACGACGTGCGTCGTCCACGGCGACCCCAACCCGGGTAACATCCGCATGACCGCGGACCGCGTCGCGATGATCGACTGGGACGAGTCGCACGTCGACGTCCCCGACCTCGACCTGGCACTGCCGCACAACGCCGCCGGTCTCGGCAACGACGCCTACGACATCGCCGCGCAAGCGCGGGCCGCATGGGGAGCCGCCGTCTGCTGGGATCCCACCGGGACCGACCAGTTCGCAGTCAAGCGGCTGGCCGAAGTTCGCGCGGTCTGAATCGCGCCATCACTGCTCCGCGCGGTCGGCGAGCCAGACGGAGTTGAATGCCTTCTGCTCATCTACCGTGCCGAGCTGCTCGGGCATTGCGTCGTCAAGTGTTTCCACCAAGTCCGGCCTGCCGGGCACGCCAAGTTGCAGGATGTAAACCTTCATCCCGCCGCCCATGTCCCTGGCCATGCCACTGGGATACGTGTCGCGACGGGCGCCCTGAACGGCGACCATCAGGCCGTCAGGTTCAAGCTGCCGGTGCAGCCTGACCAGGGCCTCAAATGCGTCGGGGCCCGTGGCGGTGTATGGACACGTGTAATGTCCGACACGGACGACCAGCTCGATCCGATAACAAGGCGTCGGACCGTCATGACCGTCGAGCCACGCCCGCAACCGAGTTCGCTCCTGCTGGCCATTCCTCACGACGGTGACATCCCGGTCGGCCAGAAGCCGCGGATAGCTGTCACTCATAGAGCAATCCAACCCGGACCCGTACGCCAACACCACAGGACAGAGCCTCCGGCCTCTTCAGCAATCTCGTCAGCAGGCAGACGGACCGAGGCTAGGACCCCGCTGCACGGTGCTCGCAATGAGCGGAGGCTGTCTGCATCGGGGCGGCCATCAGCTCGCTTATCGTGACGAACGCGTATCCGGCATCCGTCATGGACCCCACGAGGCGGTCGAGCTGCTGCATCAGCGTAGGGTTCGGCTCCGGGCCGCCGTCATGAGCGAGCACGATGCTCCCCGGCGAGGCATGTCGCAGTGTCGAGTCGACGTTGGCACGAGCGTTGCTGCCCGTGATGTGCTGAGACCACAACGTCACGCCGTAGGGAACCCCGGCGCATACCGCCAGTCCGACGCTGTCGATGCGACCGTACGGCGGCCTGCAAAAGGCGGGCTCCTGTCCGGTCAGCTTCGCCAGGAGCTCGTGAGTGCGGGCCAGGCTGCCGCGGTCAAACGCCTCATCGTGCTGGGTCAGATCGCTGTGCGCCCACGTGTGGTTGCCCTGCTCATGTCCCTCATCCGCAGTCCGCACGACCAGGCCCGGAGCGGCCTGCGCTCGCTCGCCGACCCGGAAGAACGTAGCCTTCGCGCCGTGTCTGCGCAAAATCCTCAGTACCTGCGGCGTCCACTCCGGTGTCGGACCGTCATCAATGGTGA
>JASHUE010000646.1:0-5673 GCA_030040195.1 Streptosporangiaceae bacterium
CCCGGCACAATTGAGCAGACAAGCCGTCGGATTCAATCGGGGGGAGAACAATAGTGACGGCAGGTGCACAAGACGGCCATCGGATCGTGGTGGGAGTGGACGGCTCGGTTCCGTCCAAGCAAGCGCTGGTTTGGGCTTGCAACCAGGCCCGGCTGACCGGAGCCCGAGTCGAGGCTGTCATCGCGTGGCAGTTGCCGGCGGCCTATGGCTATCCGCTTCCCGTCTCCGACCTCAACTGGCGGGAACTCGCTACCCAGGTGATAACCGACGCCATCGCCGAGGCCCGGCCTCCGGGTGGGCAGCCCGAGATCAGCTACACCGTCGCGGAAGGGCACGCCGCCCAGGTCCTCCTCGACGCTTCCGCCGGAGCGGATCTGCTTGTCGTCGGCAGCCGCGGTCACGGCGGCTTCGTTGAGGCCCTTCTGGGCTCCGTTGGGCAGCATTGCGTCCACCATGCGAATTGCCCGGTCGTCGTCATCAGGGACTCGGTTACCGGTCACGACGAGCGCTGATGCCAGGCCCACCGGGCTCTGCCGGCAGGGCCCTCGTCAGGCGTAAAGCATGTCGATGTCGGCGGCGAAGTCATTAGTTACGACGATCCTGCGCACCTTGTCTGACGGCGTCAACTGGCCGGTGGCCTCAGTGAAATCGGAGGGCAGGATGCGGAACCGGCGGATCGACTCGGCCCGGGACACGGCCGTGTTCGCTTCGTCCACGGCGCGCTGGATGCCTGCGACGAGGTCGGGGTCGGCGGCCATGTCCCTGACGCTCGACTCGGCCGGCCGCCCGTGCTGGTGCTTCCAGAGTTCGAACTCCTCAGGATCGAGCGTAATCAGGCAGCCGACATAGGGACGGCCGTCCCCGACGACCAGGCAATGGCTGATCAGGGGGTGAGCGCGGATGCGCTCCTCAAGTACCGCCGGAGCCACGTTGATGCCCCCGGCGGTGACGATCAGGTCCTTCTGCCGGCCCGTCACCCGCAGCATGCCCTGGTCGTCCAGCACCCCAATGTCACCAGTGTGCAGCCAGCCGTCGCCGTCGAGCACCTCACCGGTCGCGGCCAGATCGCGCCAGTAACCGGCAAATACGTTGTCGCCTCTGATGCGGATCTCGCCATCGTCGGCGATGCGGATAGCGACTCCCGGCAAGGGCAACCCGACGGTGCCGACCTTGTTCCGTCCCGGGCGGTTCACGGTGGCGGCGCCGGCCGCCTCGGTGAGCCCGTAGCCCTCCAGCACGGTGATGCCGGCGCCGCGGAAGAAGTGGCCGAGGTAGTCATTCAGCGGCCCGCCACCGGAGATTGCGTACCTGACCCGGCCGCCGGCAGCTGCACGAAGCCGCCGGTAGACGAGCAGGTCGAACACCGTATGCCGGGCAGAGAGGAGCGGTCCGGCCGTTAGCGCCTCGCTCCACCCGATCGCCGCGCGTTCCGCCGCCGCGAACATCCACGCACCAGCTTTGCTCGCCGATGCCCGGCGCCGGGCCTCGTAGTAGATCTTCTCGAATACTCTCGGCACGGCGAGCACGAACGATGGCCGGAACTCGGCCAGCCCATCGGCCAGGGTGTTGGGATCCGGCCAGTGCCCGAGCACGGCACCCGCCTCCAGCATCCCGACCTGGATGATGCGCGCGAACACGTGCGCCAGCGGCAGGAACAACAGCGTCGAGGCGTCAGGCTGCTCGAACA
The DNA here is from genome assembly GCA_030040195.1 of Streptosporangiaceae bacterium. GTDB lineage: Bacteria > Actinomycetota > Actinomycetes > Streptosporangiales > Streptosporangiaceae > JAJYUU01. The sequence continues at coordinate 1,688 of JASHUE010000646.1, forward strand.
GCTCCGGCAGCGCGGCGACGGCGTTGCGCACATCAGCGAGCAGGCTGCCGTGGGATAGCTCGCAGCCCTTAGGACGTCCGGTCGTGCCCGAGGTGTACACGATAGTCGCCAGGTCGGCAGCCGTGATCTTGGCCTGCCTCTGCGCGATCAGGTCAGCCGGGACATCCGCACCGCCGCGCGCTACGGCGTCGAGATCGTCGATGCGCCATACCCGTTCGAGAGCGGGCAACCTGCCCTGCACGCTGGCGATGACCTGCTCGTTCCCCTCGGTCTCGGCGAACACGGCCCGCACGGCCGAGTCGCGGAGGATCCACTCGACCTGCTCGGTCGACGACGTCTCATACACCGGTACCGTGACGGCGCCGGCGGCCCAGACTGCGTAGTCGACCTGCGTCCACTCATACCGGGTCCTGGACATCACCGCGACCCGGTCGCCGGGCAAAATTCCGGCCGCGATCAGCCCGTTTGCCAGCGCAGCGACTTCGGTTCGGAACTGGCCAGCGGTGACATCCCGCCAGCTGCCGCCGGGCAGCCGCCGACGCAGGATGACCGCTCCAGGGTCGGCGTCTGCCCGCCGGAACACGATGGCGGCCAGGCTATCGGCGGGCGGCACCTGGACCAGCGGCGGAATGCCATATTCCCGCATGCCTGCTGCTCCTCTCCCGTCCCCCAGCCAGCAGCTCGACGGGCACCGCTCGAAGCAGGAAACGAAACGGCCTGCGCCCCAGCTGGGCTCAGGCGACGAAAATTCGCCGGCCCGTAACCATCCGCGGCGTCAGGCAGACCGGACGGACGGCCACACCGCCTGCCCATGGTTCGTCAGCAGCGGCCATGTCGCCGGTATCGCCTGGCGTGGCCAGGCCCCGCAGCAGGACGCTCCACCCCTCGCGCTGAGCCTCGTCGATGTGATCGACCTCGAAGCTGGCCGGGCAGCCTTCGGGTGACCTGTACACCGTGGTCTCGAGGAGACTGCCCTGCCTGGTCCGCAGCATCAGCTGGCCGTTCCGGACGGCGTAGTTCAACGGGAGGACGTGCGGCAAGTCGCCAGACTCGGCCAGGAACGCGACGCGGCCGACGCCGTGCTCATCGAGCAGCCGCCAGCACTCTTGCTCGGCGAGCACGTCAAGGCGAGGGCGATGGCCTTCGAATTCTGGCGGCACGTCGGCATCCGAACCCAGCAGGGAGTAGTCCGGCAGATCGAGCGCATACGCGAGCCGAAGCACGATCTCCGCGCTTACCGATGCCGGCTGCTCCTCGATATAGGCAACCATCCCAGGCTCGATTCCGGCCCGGTTTGCCACCTCGGCCTGGGTCAAGCCCAGTTCCTCCCGTCGATGGCGTACGCGACGCCCGAGGTCGCCCGGATGCCTACTCAGTTCGCTCACCGCAGCTCCCCTTTGCTTTGCGGGTTGCAGCCCGCCGTGCTCGCAGCCAGCACGGTATCAGCCTCGTGCGGGGGACGCGGGAACCCAGATGTTCGTGGCTGAGAATCACCCAGCCGGGCGGCCGACGCACTATCCTGCCGAGCCCTTGCCGGCTCGCAGGGATGCGGCATGGTCAGGCACAAACGTCTGCGAATCTCGAGGCGCGCGGATGTAGCCCGACGACGTCGGTCGTGGCGGCAGTTCCAGCGGCCGGCGCTGGACGTCGTGATAGGGCACGGTGCTGAGCAGGTGCGCCATCATGTTGATCCGGGCCCGCCGCTTGTCCTCGCTGTCTACGACATACCACGGCGCCTCCGGGATGTCGGTATGGACGAACATCTCGTCCTTAGCCCGCGAGTAGTCCTCCCACCGGGTTATCGACTCCAGGTCCATGACCGAGAGCTTCCATTGCCGCATCGGGTCCTCAAGCCGATCCCGGAACCTGCGCTCCTGCTCCGCGTCGCTGACGGAGAACCAGTACTTGCGCAGCATGATGCCGTCCTCGACCAGCAGTCTCTCGAAGATGGGGCATTGATGCAGGAACCGGCTGTATTCCTCCTTAGTGCAAAATCCCATGACCCGCTCGACGCCCGCGCGGTTGTACCAGCTGCGGTCGAAAAGAACGATCTCCCCGGCGGCCGGCAAGTATTCGATATAGCGCTGGAAGTACCAGTGCGTACGCTGTCGGTCGCTGGGCGCTGGCAGCGCCGCGATCCGGGCCACGCGCGGATTGAGGTACTCGGTCACGCGCTTGATTGTGCTGCCCTTCCCGGCTGCGTCCCGACCCTCGAACACAACGACGAGGCGGGCACCCTCGACCCGCACCCACTCCTGCAGCTTGACGAGCTCGGCCTGGAGGCGCAGCAACTCGGCCCGGTAAACCTTGCCGGAGAGCCGGTGCGCGGTGCGGTCCTGCCCCAGCCGGCCAGCCCTCTTACCGCCGTGACCCGCCATGAGGCCTCCTTCCTGCCAGTGGACACGTGCCAGTCAGGCTCGACGCAGGACCGAGGTCCCGCCGATTCTCCACCTTTGCCCCTAGGAGAGCAGCCAACCCGGCGGTGAGATCAAGAGTAGGTAAGTCGAGAGGAGGCATGAGCGATGGCAACGCTGGTACGGAGGGACTCCAAGGGACCGCTGGATCTTTTTGACTGGCTGGAGACTCCGTGGACTGTCCTGCGTCCTGTCGCCGGTCATCCGCTGCGCATGGAGGACTATGTCGAGGACGGCAAGTACGTCGTGCGCGCGGAACTGCCGGGGATCAACCCGGAGAAGGGTCTTGAGGTGACGGTGTCCAAGGGCATCCTGAACATCAAGGCCGAGCGCCAGGAGGAAAAGAACGGCAAGCACCATTCGGAGTTCCATTACGGCACCTTTGCCCGCAGCGTCACGCTGCCCGAGGGCGCTGACGAGGAGCACATGGAGGCCATGTACGACAATGGCATCCTGCAGATCACGGTGCCCGTAGCGAGCAAGAACGGCGAGGCCAGCCGGAAGATCCCGGTCATGCTCCACCACCACATCAAGGCGACCTGACCGCCCGCAGCGCGGGCAGCCCGCCGCGCCCGGCCGTCTGGCCGGGCGCGTCGCGCATGGCCACGGCTATCTAGCGGATCACCAGGACAGGCCGGTCGGTCAAGTGGAGCACCTTGTGGGCCGTGCTGCCAATGAGCAAGCCAGCGAGGTCACCACGGCCCCGCGAACCCATGACGATCACCCCCGCGTCGCGGCTCTTGGCCTCGGCGACGATCTCCCTGGCCGCGAAGCCGAAAATCGCATCCCGGACCGTTCCGGCCGCGCTGACCCCGGCGGCGGCCAGCTTCTGCACGGCGGTGTCGACCGCGGCTTGCGCCTCTCCGGACGTCTCGTTCGCAGTCGTCCCGAACTTTGAGGGCTCGCGCTCCCGCAGGTGCAGTATCCAGATCTCGCCGTGTGCGAGCGCTGCTAGTTCGCGGGCAGCGGTCAGCACTCGGTCGGCTGCCTCCGACTCGTCGATGGCGACCAGGATTTTCTCGTACATTGCCACCCCTCTCTCACGTACCTGCCTCAACTGTCGTCGCGAGCTAGCCGCCGGTAAAGGCCGAAGGTCCCGTCCTTTGCGGGCTACAAGCCCCTGAGTGACGGCGGCTGGTAGCTGCGACGGTGGGATTGGGTGGGCATCAGGCGGACTGAGGGAGGCATGGGCCACGATGTTCGAGATCCGCATTCACGGCCGGGGCGGCCAGGGTGTCGTAACCGCCGCCGAGCTGCTGTCCGCGGCCGCATTCGCTGGCGGTCGGCACGCGCAGGCCTTCCCGAGCTTCGGCTCCGAACGTACTGGGGCCCCGGTGGTCGCATTCTGCCGGATTGACGACAAGCCCATCCGATCCCGCGAGCCGGTCATGAACCCCGATGTGTTGATCATCCAGGATCCTACGCTTTTGCACCAGGTGAACGTCTTCGAGGGCGCGGGCGCGGACGTGCGCCTGCTGATCAACTCGACCCGACCGGCCGCCGACCTCGGGATCGAGGACTTTACCCGCAAGCTCCAGCCGGACGCCGTGCAGACGGTGCCCGCCACCGAGC
>JASHUE010000647.1:0-3729 GCA_030040195.1 Streptosporangiaceae bacterium
ATGTGCTACTCGTGCGGCTACTGGACCAGCGACGAACCCGGCTACGGACTGGCCGAGGCACAGCGAGACAAGCTCGACCTGGTGTGCCGGCAGCTCGGCCTCGAGCCGGGAATGCGGCTGCTCGATGTCGGCTGCGGCTGGGGCTCGCTGGTCCAGCATGCCGCCGAGAACCATGGCGTCCGGGTGACCGGCGTGACACTGTCAGCCGGGCAGGCGCGATTCGCCCGCGAGCGGGTGGCGGCGGCGGGCCTGGCCGCCGAGATCCGGCTGGCTGACTACCGCGATATAGCCGACGGGCCCTACGACGCGATCTCTGTGATCGAGATGGGTGAGCACGTTGGCGCGGCGGGATATCCGGTCTTCGCCGCGCGCCTGGCCGGCCTGCTGCGCCCCGGCGCCCGGTTGCTGATACAGCAGATGTCCAGGTACAGCGGGCCGCCTGACGGCGGGCCGTTCATCGCCTCCTACGTCGCGCCTGACATGCACATGCGGCCGCTGCCGCAGACGCTCGCTCTGCTGCAGGCGGCGGGCCTGGAAATTGTCAGCGTGCTGGGCCTGCGCGCCCATTACGTGCGCACGTTCGAGGCCTGGCGCGAGCGGCTTGAGGCGCAATTCGACGAGGCCACTGCTCTGCTCGGCCCTCGCGCGGCCAGGGTGTGGCGGCTGTTCCTGGCCGGCGGCGGGCTGGCTTTCGAGCTCGGGACGACCGGAGTGGATCAGATTGTCGCCACGAAGGCTGTCGGCCGTTAGCCGACCCGGCGAGCGGCAAGCCTGGCTGCCTGGGGCCAGCGGACATCCGAGACCCAGCCGAGCCGCTCCAGCGCCTGGATGACCCTGGCGCTTGAGTCCACCTGCCAGCGCAGCGCCCCGTGCCTGGCGCAGGTCGGGTCGGCGTGATGCAGGTTGTGCCAGGACTCACCGTTCGACAGCAGGCTGAGCCACCACACGTTGCCCGCGCGGTCCCGGCTCCGGAACGGCCGGGTACCGGTCACGTGGCAGACCGAGTTGATCGACCAGGTCACATGGTGGAACAGGCCGATCCGGACGATCGTCGCCCAGAAGAACGCGGTCAGTGCGCCGGCCCAGGACATCGTGAGCAGCCCGCCGGCCAGCGGCGGCAGGAGCACCGAGATGCTCACCCACACGGGGTACAGCCGGCAGGCCTGCACGATGCGGGGATCGGCCAGCAGGTCAGGTGCGTACTCCCGCTCGTCGGCATGCACGGAGTCGATGATCCAGCCGACGTGCGCGTACAGCATGCCGCGGGCCAGGCCCCGGACGGACTTGCCGTATCGCCAGGGCGAATGCGGATCGCCCGGCCGGTCGGAGAACCGGTGATGCTGGCGATGATCGGCCACCCAGCGGATGACCCGGCCCTGCAGGGCCATGCTGCCGGCGACGGCGAGCGCGAAGCGGACCGAGGCCACGGCCCGGAACGAGCGATGGGTGAAGTGCCGGTGGTAGCCAACGGTGATGCCATGCCCGCTGACTAAGTACATGACGGCGGCGATAATGGCATCGGCCGGCGAGAGGCCCCAGCCCCATGCGACCGGAATGACGGCAATGAGCGCGACGAGCGGGATGCCGATAAACAGCGCCAGCACGGCCCGGTGCAGCAGATCCCGGCGGTTGCCTGCCGAGCCTGTGGTGACGGCGCCCGTGGTAACGGCGCTCGTGGTAACGGCGCCCGTGGTGACGGCGCCCGTGGTGACGGCGCCTGTGGTGACGGCGGCAGGCGGGCTGGCCTCCTCGGCGAGGGACATCTAATCCTCCGGAACGCGGGAGATTGCGGCCATTCGTTCCTATCGTGCGCGCCAGCCGGGCCGGGCGCCAGGCCTGGCTCGCCCGCCTTTCGCCGTGTCTCATCCTGGCCGCGGCGCTGATGAGACAATGCAGTGGCGTGCGCTGGACCTACCGAAATGACGACCGCCATCACGACGCCATCCGCCACGGCCCGCCTGCCCGCGGAGCCGAACAGCTTCGTCGGCCGGGAGCGAGACCTAGCCGACCTCGCGATGCTGCTCGCCGACGTGCGGATGCTCACGCTGTGCGGGCCCGGCGGGATAGGCAAGACGCGCCTCGCGAACCGGCTGGCAGGCCAGCTGGCCCCGGGATATGCGGGCGGAGCCGCCCTCGTCGAGCTCGCCGAGATCAGCGATCCCGTGCTGATCGGCCCGCGGGTCGCGGCCACGCTCGGCGCCAGGGAAGAACCGGACCGGCCGGTGACGGAGACGCTCACCGACGCGCTCAGGCAGCGCCAGCTGCTGCTCGTCCTCGACACCTGTGAGCACCTGGTCGAGGCCGTCGCCGACCTCGCCCGGCGCCTGCTGTCCGACTGTCCGGCCGTACGTATCGTCGCGACGAGCCGCCAGCCACTGCGGGTCCGTGGCGAGACGGTCTGGCGAGTCCCGCCACTGGCGCTACCGCCGACCGAGGCGCCTGCCGGGCAGCCGGTGACTGATCTGGCCGAGCATGAATCGGTCCGGCTGTTCCTGGACCGCGCCGGCGCGGTGCGGCCGGGGTTCGGGCTTACCCGGCAGAACGCGGCGGCGGTGATCCGCCTGTGCCGGACCCTCGATGGCATGCCGCTGGCGATCGAGCTCGCCGCGGCCAGGATGCGGGCCCTGTCGGCTGAGCAGATCGCGGCCAGGCTCGACGACCGGTTCCGGCTGCTCGCCTCAGGTGACCGCACGGCGCCGCCCCGGCAGCAGACCCTGCAGGCCGCGGTTGACTGGAGCCACGACCTGCTGACCGACGGAGAGCAGATCCTGCTACGCAGGCTGTCGGTATTCTCCGGCTGGAACCTGGCGATGGCCGAGCAGGTCTGCGCGGACGACCAGCTACCGGCCGCGCACGTGCTCGACCTGCTCGCCGCGCTGATCGACAAGTCACTGGTCACCCTCGACGGCGAGCGCGACGGCGTGGCGCGCTACCGGCTGCTCGACACAATCAGGGAGTACGCCGCAGGCCGGCTGGCAACCTCCGGGGAGGAACCATGCATCCGGCGCCGCCATCTCGACCTCATGCTGGGGCTGGCCGAGGACGTAACCGACCGCGCGTTCCGCCGGGGTGACCCGGCGTGGGCCGAGCGCGTCGTTCTCTACCTGCTCAGCGCGCTGGAGCTGCCCAACTACCGCACCGCACTGGCCACGGCGCTCGACCATCGCCTGGCCGAGCAGGGCCTGCGGCTCTGCTCGGACCTGCGCGCACCCTGGGTGGTCTACGGCGACGTCACCGAGGGCCTGGCCTGGTTCGACCGGTTCCTGCGCCTGCCCGGAGCTGTCGCTCCCGCGATCCGGGCCAGGGCGCTGACGCTCAGCGCCGAGCTGGCCTTCGAGCAGCAGGACTACGGCCGGGCGGCCGCGGCGGCGCAGGCGGCGGCGGACATCTGTCGTGCGCAGTCGGCGGGCGGCAGTGCCGGGGCGCTGCGGCTGCTCGGGCTGGTCAGCCTCAGGGCCGGGAAGCTGGATCAGGCCCTCGCCCGCGTCGAGGCGGCAGTCGGCGCGGCCGTGGCCGACTCCGACGATTGGGAGCAGGGCCTCGCGCTGACCGCCAGGGCGATCGTGCTTGCCCGCCTCGGGCGGCTCGACGAGGCCGGGTCGGCGTTCGATACAGCGCTCGACGTGCTGGCCGACAACAACCGCTGGGGCGTCGCTCACGCGCTCTACGGGTTCGGCAGCCTGGCCAGGGCGCGGCGCGACAACGACGCCGCACTGCGCCACTTCCGCA
>JASHUE010000070.1:0-8860 GCA_030040195.1 Streptosporangiaceae bacterium
GAGGGGGCTGAGGACAAGCTCCCTGACGCGCTGTGGAACGAGGTCGTTCTCGCCGTGCTGCCTGCAGACTTCTACGACCCCGCCGGCCTGCGCCGCGAGTTCTACGTGAACCCCACCGGCCGCTTCGTGGTCGGAGGGCCGTGTGGTGATACGGGGCTCACCGGCCGGAAGATCATCGTCGACACCTACGGAGGATCAGCCAGGCACGGCGGCGGGGCGCTCTCTGGCAAGGACCCGTCCAAGGTCGACCGGGCGGCCGCCTACGGGGCACGGTACGTCGCCAAGAATCTCGTCGCGGCCGGCGTAGCGGATCGGGTCGAGTTGCAGGTCGCCTACGCGATCGGCATGGCGAGGCCGCTGTCTTTGCTGATCGACACGTTCGGCACCGAGCACATACCCGCTGCTCGCATCGCCGGGCTGGTAGAGCAGAACTTCGACCTGCGCCCGGCCGCGCTGCGCGACGGACTGCAGCTTGCCCGCCCGATTTACCGGCCGACAGCCGCATACGGTCACTTCGGACGGAACGAGGCCGAGTTCACGTGGGAGCGCACCGACAAGGCGGCCAGCCTGCGGCGCCAGGCGGGCCTGGCGGACGCCGACTAGCTAGCGGAGCGGCCGACCGGTGGCCTGTCGCCGGCCTTATCGGCCGCTAGCTGCCGCGGCATCCCCCGGCCTGCTCGCCCCGGCTTCGCGCGGCCGCGAGAAGCTCGCCGGCGCGATCCCGAAGACGCGCTCGGCGTTGCGATGGAAAATCTTGTGCTTGTCCGCGTCGGAGATCGGGGCGTCGTTCATGAACTTCACCGCACCCTCGGTCAGCTGATAGGGATAGTCGATCGCCCACATGATGTTGTCGGCCCCGACCGCCTCGATGCAGAATCGCAGCGCTGGATGCCAGTTCATGCCGCTTGTCGTGATCTTGAAGTTGCGCTTGAAGTACTCGCTTGGCGTGAGTTCGAGCTTCGGCCTGGTGTTGTGGGAGCTGCGGACGGGATGCATGTAGTCGACCCGCCAGAGCCAGAACGGGATCCCTTCGCCCAGATGGCCGAGCACGATCTGCAGGCGCGGGAACCGGTCGAACAAGCCGCTGCAGATCAGCCGGATGCCATGCAGCCCGGTCTCGGCCTGGAATCCGTAGATACCGGTCTCCAGGCCGAACCGCCTGTACGGCTGCGCCATCTGCGCCGACGGGGAGCGCGGATGGATGTAGACCGGCGCGCCGAGGTCCTGCGCGGCCTCAAAGATCGGCCAGAACTTCTCGTCATCCAGGTACTCGTTCCTGGTGTGCGAGTTGATCACGACGCCGTTCAGCTTCAGGTGGCCAATCGCCCGGCCGATCTCGGCCGCGGCCGCCTCTGGTGCCTGCGGCGCGAGTGCGGCAAGCCCCGCGAACCGGTCAGGGTGCCTGCCGATCACCTCCGCCAGCCGGTCGTTGACGAGGGCGGCCAGCGCGATCGCGCGGTCGTCGGGCAATGTCTGGACGCCCGGCGCGGTCAGCGACAGCAGGTGCACGTCTACGCCGCAGCCGTCCATGATCGCCAGCCGCTCGTCTTCCAGGTCGAGCAGCTGGCGGCGCACCCGCTGCAGGCCAGGAAGATCCTGCCCGAACAGGAAGCTCAGGAAGTCATGGTCGGGCTCGTCCGGCGCTGCCTCGGCCACCCACTCCCGCAGGGCCGCGAACACCTCGGGCACGGAGAATGCCTCCTCGGTGGCGATCCGCCGGTACGGTCTTGGTGCGGCTTCGTCCACGGTTCCTCCTGTGCGCAAGCCGCCACCGGTCATCACGCCCTCCGGTTGCCGGCCGGTCCGCCATCACGCGCTCCGCCGGCTGGGTAATCCTGCTGCGAGGCCGCGTACCTCACGTAGAAGTCAAGCGAACCGGGGTTCGCCATTGCGTTGCGGTTGGCGGCCTCGTCGGCCGGCACGCCGAGCAGGATCCGGCGCACCGGCACCTCCATCTTCTTGCCGGTCAGCGTGACCGGGATCTCCGGCACCTGGATGATCTGGTCCGGCACGTGCCGCGGGGTGTACTGGCGCCGGAGCCGTCCGCAGATCTTGTCCTCGAGCGCCGGGGTGAGCACAAGCTCGTCAGCGAGCTTGACGAAGAGCGGCATGAAGAACTTCCCGCCCGGCAGGTCGAGGTTCACGATCAGCGCATCCTCGACCTCCGTGACAGTCGCCAGCGCGCGGTAGATCTCGGCGGTGCCGATACGGACGCCCTGGCGGTTGAGCGTCGCGTCAGAGCGGCCGAGCACGAAGCACCCGCCGCGGGCGTTGACGCGGAAGAAGTCGCCGTGGCGCCACGAGCCGGGAAACTGGGCGAAGTACGACTCCCGGTAGCGAGAGCCGTCGGCATCGCCCCACAGGAAGACGGGCATCGACGGCATCGGCGAGGTGATCACGAGCTCGCCAACCTCGTCAATCACGCGTTCGCCGCGCTCATTGAACGCATGCGCATCAACCCCGAGGTGGCGAGCCTGGATCTCGCCGGCGTAGACCGGCTCGGTCGGAACGCCCCCGACGAACCCCGTGCACACATCGGTGCCACCGCTGCCGGTGCATACCCACACGTCGCTCTTGACGTTCCGGTAGAACCAGGCCGTGCACTCCGCCGACACCGGCGAGCCGGCCGGCATGATCGCCCGCAGCTCCTTCAGGTCGTAGTGCTGGCCTGGCACCAGGCCGGCGTGCGTCATCAGGTCCACGAACGCGGGACTCGCGCCGAAGAGGGCCACGCCGCACTCGTGCGCGAGGCGCCAGAGTGCATCTGCGCCGGGATAGGCCGGATTCCCGTCGTACAGAACCGGGCACACGCCGAGCAGCAGCGAGCTGACCAGGAAGTTCCACATCATCCAGCCGGTCGTGGTGAAGAAGAACATCCGATCGCCGGCTCGCAGGTCCATGTGCAGGGTCTGCAGCTTCAGCTGCTCGATCAGGATCCCGCCGTGGCCGTGCACTATCGCCTTCGGCAGCCCGGTCGTACCCGAGGAGAACAGGATCCAGAGCGGGTGGTCGAACGGCACCTGCTCGAACTCGAATGTCGATGCCGGAACCGGCGAGTGCGCCAGTACGTCGTCCCAGCTTCGCGTGGCCCCGGCGGGCTGCGGCGCGTCCGGGTCGAGGTAAGGCAGCCAGATGACCTGTTCCAGGCTGTCGAGGCCGGCGATAATCTGCTGCAGCTCGTCCGTGCGGTCGAAACGTCGGCCCCCGTACTGATATCCGTCAGCGCAGACCAGCAGTTTCGGCCGGAGCTGGCGGAATCGGTCGAGCACTCCGCGCCAGCCGAAGTCCGGCGAGCAACTGGCCCAGATGGCCCCGATGCTGGTGGTCGCCAGCATCGCGATGACGGCCTGCGGGATGTTCGGCAGGTACGACGCGACGCGATCACCGCGGCGCACGCCCATGTCGCGCATGCTGGTGGCAAGTATGCGAACCTGCCCGGCCAGCTCGGTCCAGCTCATGGTCGTCAGCGGCGCGAACTCGCTCGCCGACAGCAGCGCGGTCTCGCCGGGACGCTCACGCCGCAGGACGTGCTGCGCGTAGTTGAGGCGGGCGCCGGGGAACCATTCGGCGCCCGGCATCTCGCGGCGGCCCAGCACCCGCTGTGGTGGCGCCGAGCATTCAATCCCGCAGTAATCCCAGATGGCCTGCCAGAAGCCTTCCAGGTCGGTGACCGACCAGTGCCACAGGGCCTGGTAGCTGCCGAAGCTGCGGCCCTGGTCCGCGAGCCAGCCGCGGAAGGCGGTCAGGTTGGCCTCTGCCACTTGGGTTGCGGTCGGCGTCCACAGCAGGCTGCCCTCGCGAACTGCCTCGGTCATGCCGGCCCTCTCTGCATCTGGCCCTTGGCCGCTAGGCCCTGGTCCAGTCCCCTGGCCGCCTCGTTGCTTTACACGGCCGACAGTCGCACAGCGCGGACGCGCTGGGCAATGACGCTTTCACTGGGCGAAAGCGCAGCGTAACGCGGACTTGCGGCCCGGCGCCGAGCGCGCGGATCAGGCGAAAACGATCGTCTTGTTCTGGTGCACGATGACCCGGTCGTCCAGGTGCCACCCCACCGCGCGGGCGAGCACCGAGCGTTCCACGTGCCGCCCCTGCCGACGCAGGTCGTCGACCGAGCAGCGGTGATCGACCCGGACGATGTCCTGCTCGATGATCGGGCCCGCGTCGAGCTCGGCGGTGACGTAGTGCGCCGTGGCGCCGATGAGCTTCACCCCGCGGTCAGCCGCCTCCTGATGCGGGTTCGCGCCGGCGAAAGCAGGCAGGAAGCTGTGGTGGATGTTGATGATCGGACGCCCGAAGGCCGCAAGAAAGCCGGGCGAGAGGATCTGCATGTACCGGGCCAGCACCACCAGGTCGACGTGACCCTTGAGCAGGGCAAGCTGGGCGGCCTCCGCCTCGTGTCTGGTCGCAGCCGTAACCCCGATGTAGTGGAACGGGATCCCCCGGCTGCGGACAAGGTCAGCGGTCGTGTCGTGGTTGGAGATCACCATCTCGACGTCGGCCCGCAGCTCCCCCGACTCCGTGCGCCAGAGCAGCTCGCGCAGCACGTGGTCGGAGCGGGAGACGAAGATCGCCATCCGCTTGCGGTCCGCGGCGATGGTCATCCGCCAGGTCATGGAGAACGTCTTCGCGACTGCGGACATGGCCAGCTCCAGCGCGCACCTGCGCCGGGCCAGCCCCGGCAGGTGGAACTCGACCAGCAGGAAGAAGGTGCCGCCTTGCGGGTTGGTCGAGTACTGCTGGGACTCCACGATGTTCGCGCCGTGCTCGTAGAGGCAGCGGGAGACCCCGGCGACGATGCCGGGCCGGTCCGGGCAGGAGATCAGCAGCCGTCCGATGTCCGCCCGCGGATCGCCCGCACCGTCTCGGATCACAGGGATCCCCAGACCTCCTGCGCGGTCTCGACGATCAGGGCGAGCTTGTCCCACTGCTGCCGCTGGGAGAGGTCATTGCCTTCCTTAGTCGAGGAGAAGCCGCACTGCGGCGACAGGCATAGCTGCTCGATGTCGATGAACCGCGCGGCGTCCTCGATCCGCCGCTTCAGGTCGTCCTTGCGTTCCAGCTCACCGCGCTTGGTGGTGACCAGCCCCAGGACGACTCGCTTGCCCTTCGGGACGAACCGCAGCGGCTCGAAGCCGCCGGAGCGCTCGTCATCCCACTCGCAGAAGAAGCCGTCGACCTCAAGCCGGTTGAACAACGCGTCGGCCACGAACTCGTAGCCGCCCTCGGCCGCCCACATGCTCTGGTTGTTACCTCGGCACATGTGCGTCGTGACCGCCAGATCGGTCGGCCTGCCCGCAAGCGCCCGGTTGATGTTCTCGATGTAGCGCTCGTGCTGGTGCTCGGGATCGCCGCCGATCTCGGCGACGTGCTGGCGCTGGGCCGGGTCGTTCATGTAGGCGAGGCTGGTGTCGTCGAGCTGCAGGTACCGGCAGCCGAGGGCGTACAGCCGCCGCACCTCCTCGGCGTAGGCAGCGGCCAGGTCGGCCCAGAACTGGTCCAGGTCGGGGTAGACCGAGGCATCGATCGCCGACCTGCCGCCGCGGTAGTGCACCATGCTCAGCGACGGGATCGTGAGCTTGGGCACGACGGGGGGTTTCGGGGGATCGTCCCGCTGGGCCAGTGCCTGGGCCGCGACAGTGTCGCGCAGGTACTGGAAGGCATCTCCGAAGATGGTGTGCTCCAGCGTCAGCGGTGCGACAACGTGGGCCGAGGGTGGTGCCCACTCGAAGCTCTTCTGCTCGTTGTGGAACGCCACCCGGATCGTGTCGTCCTGGACCTTCTTGATGCCGCCGAGCTGGTAGATGAAGTCCATGTGCCACGATTCGCGGCGCAGCTCGCCATCGGTCGCGTCGCGCAGCCCGACCTCCCGCTGCTTGCGCACGACCTCCGCGATCGCGACATCCTCGGCCGCCCGAAGCTCGCCGGCCGTGATCCGGCCGGCCGAGAAATCATCCCTGGCCCGCAGCAGCTCGGGCGGGCGCAGCAGGCTGCCGACGTGGTCGGCGCGGAACGGCGGCCGGCTCTCCGGGCCAGGGACGCCTGCGGCGTGCTGATCGAGGTCCTGGGTCTCTGTCATACGCTCTGCTCTCCTCCGGCGGGTAAGAGATGTTGTCGCGGGTTGCTAGATGTCGGCTTCGGCCGCGGGTACCTGGCTCGGGCTGACGGAGCTCGCGGCGACGCGTGGCTCGCCGCTTTCCGCAGGCCGGGACCCCTCGGACAGCGGGTAGTGGCAGGCGACCATGTGCCCGTCACTGAGGGCGCGCATCTCAGGTACTTCGGCGGCACAGCGGTCGGCGGCGCGCGGGCAGCGGGTGCGGAACCGGCATCCGCTCGGCGGGTCGAGCGGCGAGGGCAGCTCGCCCTTGATCACGCTGGCGGGATCCCGCTTCGCCCGCGCGGGATCGGGGTCAGGTATCGACGTCAGCAGCGCCAGTGTGTACGGGTGCAGCGGCTCGCTGTAGATCGCGCGCACCGGGCCGACCTCGCACAGCTTTCCGAGGTACATGACCGCGACCCGGTCGCTGACCTGCCTGACCAGCGTCAGGTCGTGGGCGATGAACAGGTAGGAGAGGCTGAGCTCGCTGCGCAGCTTCTCGAACAGGTTCAGCACCTGCGCCTGCACCAGCACGTCCAGCGATGAGACGGGCTCGTCGCAGAGGATCAGCTTGGGCTCTAGCGCCAGCGCCCTCGCGACCGCTACTCGCTGGCACTGCCCGCCGGACAGCTCGCGCGCATGCCGTGCGCCGTGCCGGGCCGGGTCGAGACCCACGAGGTCGAGCAATTCCCGAACCCGCTGCCGCCGCTCCTGGTGCGTGCCCACCCCGTAGGCGATCAGCGGTTCCTCGACGATCCGGGAGACCGGCCACGTCGGGTCGAGCGAGGTGAAGGGATCCTGGAAGACCATCTGGAGGTTGCGCCGGGCCGTCTTGAGGGCACCGCGGGACAACCGCACGAGATCCCGGCCCTGGAAGATCACCTCGCCGCCCTTCGGCGGCGGCGCCTGGATCACCGACCGGGCCAGCGTGGACTTCCCTGACCCGGTCTCGCCTACGATGCCGAGAGTCTCTCCCGCATGCAGCTCGAACGACACGTCGGATACGGCCTGGAGGACACCGCCCTTCGCGCCGCCGTAGTCGCGGAGGACGAACTCCTGGACCAGATGGCGAACGTCGAGCAGGACGTCGCCGCCGGGCGGCGACGTCGCCGCGGTGCCGCTGGCCGCTACCGTCACTGGCCCGCCCCGCTCTGGATCGGATGCCAGCACGCCCACCAGCGGCCTGGTTCGTGCTGCCGCAGCGCTGGTGCTTGGTCCCGGCAGTCTTGCTGCACGTCCGGGCATCGCGGCGCGAACGGGCATCCGTCCCTGAGCACCGACAGATCGGGCGGCCGGCCGCCCACAACCGGGAGCAGCACGTGCGGCTCGGTGTCGATCCGCGGGATGGCGTCGAGCAGCGCCTGGGTATACGGCATCCGGACGCCGGCGAACAGATCCCTGGCCGAGGCCCGCTCCACGATCTTGCCCGCGTACATGACCACGACGTCCTCGGCGTAGGCGGCAGCCAGGCTCATGTCGTGGCTGATCATCAGCAGCGCCGTTCCGGTCTCCCGCTGCAGGTTGAGCAGCAACTCCATGATCTGGGCCTGGGTCGTCACGTCCAATGCCGTCGTCGCCTCGTCGGCGATGAGCACGTCAGGCCCGCAGGCGAGCGCGATTGCGATGACGACGCGCTGGCGCATGCCGCCGGAGAGCTGGTGCGGGTACTCGTGGAACCGCCGCTCGGGCGCGGGGATCCGCACCATCTTCAGCAGCTCGATCGTGCGTTCACGCGCCTGCCTGCGGTCCATCGGCAAGTGGGTCGTGACCGCCTCGGCGATCTGAATGCCGACCCGCATCGTGGGGTTCAGCGACCGCTCGGGATGCTGGAACACCATCGCCACGTTCCGGCCCCGGTAGTCGCGCATTTCGTGGTTGCTACGGCCGACGACCTGTTCGCCCTTGAACCGGATCGAGCCCGAGACGTCGGCGGAGCGCGGCAGCAATCCCATGATTGCCTGCGCGCTGACCGTCTTGCCGGACCCCGACTCGCCAATGACGGCGAGCGTCCGGCCCGGCTCGACGGCGAAGCTGATGCCTTGCACCGCGTACACGCTCCCGAGCCGGGTGCGGAACGTGACGCGCAGGTCCTCTACCTCCAGCACCGGACCCACCGCTATCTCGACCGGCGGCGGCCCGGCGCCGTCTGCCGCCGGAGCCGTCCGGCCTCGCTCGCGCAGCCGCGGCATTACCGGACTCCCCACCGGGCCCGCAGGCCGTCGCCCATCATGTTGAGGCAGATGCTCGTCACCAGCAGGAAGATGCTCGGCACGATGACCAGCCGCGGGTACACCGAGATGAACGACTCGCCGGTTGCGATCATGTTCCCCCAGGTCGCGGTCGGCGCCGGGATGCCGTAGCCGAGGAAGTCCAGGGCGCCCTCCAGGATGATCGTCAGGCTGGCACCGAGCAGGCTGAAGGTCAGCAGTTGCGGCGCCATGTTGGGGGCCAGATGCTGGAGCATGATCCGCCAGGTCCTGGTGCCCGCCAGCCGTGCCGCGACCACGAAGGGCTGGTCGCGCAGCCGGAGCGTGGCGGCCCTGGACACCCTCGCGAAGGCCGGGATGCTGAACGCGGACAGCGCCCAGATCACGTGAGTCTCGCTCGGACCGAGGCTATCGGCGATCGCCAGCACCAGTACCAGTGACGGGAAGGCGATGAACACGTCGAGGATCCGCATCATGACCGCTTCGGTCCAGCCACCGCGGTAGGCGGCGACCATCCCGAACAGACCGCCGATCACCAGGCCGATGGCCTGGACCGCGG
>JASHUE010000648.1:0-5256 GCA_030040195.1 Streptosporangiaceae bacterium
GCTCGCGGATCACCCTCGCGTGCGGTCACCACGATTAGCACGGGCAGCTCGGCCGCACGCGGCGCCAGGTAGGCCAGCCACGACAGGGACGGCACGTCGACCCACTGCACATCGTCCACCGTGAGCAGCAACGGCGTCCGCTCGGTCAGATTGGCGAGCAGCCAATACAGGCCGTGGATTGCCGCGAATTCGGAATCGGGCGCAGCGCCGCCCGGCAAGCCGAGCGCCCCGCCACCGAACCTGGCTGGCCCGGCCAGCAGCCGACGGCGCTCCGCGGCACTCGCCAACATGACAGCGCGTTCCAAGAGTTGGCGCACCACGGCGAAGGCCATATCGGCCTCGAGCACGCGGCCTCGTGCCCGCAACGACCTAACGCCGCGATCGGCCGCCCACTCCTGGAGTGCCTCGATCAGCGCAGTCTTGCCGATGCCGGCCGGCCCCTCTATAGCTGCAACGGCTCCGGCGCCTGCCGTTGCCTGCCGAAGCAAAGCGGCCAGTCCTGCTAGCTCGACATCACGCTCGAGAAGCAACCCAGGATCGGCAATAGCCGGCACGACCTGATCGTAACCGGCGCCTTGCCTGCCGGTTGGTGGCGCTCAGACTGCCTTGGTCGCGCATCCGGCTCGCTTCCAGACTTCCAATTTCGCGGCCACCTTCAAAGGGCCCAAGATTGTCCCCACGACCTTGGCTTTCTACCGCACGTCAAGCCCGGTGACGGCCCTACCGATGATCATGCGCTGGATCTACGAGGTGCCTCGAAAATCGTGAAGCTCGTCGACGTGCCCACAGTTTCCGCAGGTAGAAGCCCTGGCGGCCGGTGTCAGGTCAGCACAAACTCAGCACCGCGGCTCGGCACTCGCGGCTCTTGATCGGATCACACGCGAGATTGACCTGCTGGATACGCCGCAGCCATTGGCGGTGATCACGTCAGGCCGGGATTGAACAGGCGCCGAACCGGCTGGCCGGTCACCGCGGCAATCATGTCGTAGTCACTGTCCACGTGGAGCACCTCGGCCTGGTGTAGCTCTGCGGTTGCGGCGATGATCAGGTCCGGGATCGGGCGCCGGTGACCGTTGCCGGAATGCGCGGCCAGCAGCCGCTGGACGTCCAGGGCGCGGTCCATGGCCGCCTCAGTGACGGGCAGCCATTCGAGTGCTCGCTGGCCAGCCAGCAACGCCTCAAGGTCTGCCTGGCTGCGTGCGGAGTAACAGATCTCCAGTGCCGTAACGTGGCACGCGGCTATCACGTGCGTGGTGCGCAGGCCCAGGAAGGCAGCCCTGGCGCCGGCGTCCCGCCGCGCCCACTCGAGGGCTGATTTGTCCGCCAGCAGAACGCTCATCAGCGCCCGCCGTCCCGCCACGCTCGGCGGAGGCTCTCATCGGACAGGTCCGTGCCAGTCTCGTCGAGCAATTCGAGCATCCGGGCCGCAGCCCGCTGATTAGCTACCCGGCGCAGCGCAGCATTCACGGTTGCGACCTTGCTCGTTGTGCCTAGCTCCTCGCTGGCTAGCGAGAGGGCCTCATCATCGAGGTCAACCACAGTCCGCGACATCAATCTGCCCCTTGCCCTGATATCTTAACGCAGGTCTGCAGTATATCGCGTCGGTGCCTGCTGCGATACCATATCTAGGCTCCGACCTGCGGCGTCAATGGTGGCAGGGCTGTCCCTGACCTGCGCGGCCGTGGCTCGCACGCGCATGCATGAGGGCGCCTTGTCTGAGCGGATGCTGGTTATGTCACCCATCGAATCGCGCGCCACTCGCCGGTGGCGGGGTCGCGAGCGAACTCGAGCGGTATATCAGAGCGATCCTCGAGCTTGTCGCCGAACATGATCGCCCCGTCTGTCGACGGCTGACTCCATCCCGATGCGGCGGGGTGGCGTCGGCCGCTCAGCCACACGAGGAAGGGCCACACAGGGCGCCGCTCATCCTGACCTGGGTAGCAGTGCTCGGTCACGAGCCGGCACAGTTCCTCGGGCGGTTCGTACGGCAATCCCAGCCCGCAGGTGACGTCGTAGGCGTGGACGAGAAGCTCATAACATGCGAGGGCGAGGAACTGCGCTGCGTTGCGCATGCCGGTGACGTGGAAGCCGACGGCGTCCTGGGGTGCCGTGGCTGCAACGCCGGACAGCGCTGCAGCGCAGCCCTCGATGGCCTCCAGGCGTTCCTGCCGTGTCGCGTCGTCCAACGAACGAACGCCCACTGCGAGGTAACGAGTCGACCGGCTCGATAGGTAGAGGGCGTACTTCGCGGGTGCTCCGGTCATGTGCGCGATCGTCCGGTCGACGGTCCACTCCAGGCCGCCTGCTCGTACTGACCAGTCCGCGTCGATGCCGGGCCGCAGCGCTGCAACGACGGCCGCAGCTACGGCTTGAACAGCGGCCGGCCGGATCCTTGGCAATGGTCGCTCTGTCAATGTGTCAGCCTCCTCAGCGGCTCTGCGACGACGCGGTGTAGGTGGCGAGCAGCGGGATGAAGTACTGGGCGTCTGGGGTGCCCCAGCCGGTGACTGGGTTCCAGCCGCTGTCGGCGGTGTACCCGGTGAATGCCTGACCGCTGAAAATGACAGTGTTGGTGCCGCGGGTGATGTCGTGGAACGCCTGGAGGTAGTGGCTGCTTTCGCCGATCTGGTAGATGACTGGGTTGACGAAACCCAGGCTGCGGTCGGCGTACTGGTCGGCGATGGCGATCAGCGCGGCCCACAGCGGCGCGGCGGCGCTGGTGCCGCCCGCCGCCACGATGTCATCTTGTCCGGTTCCGGTCCTGAACAACAGCGCCAGGCCAGTAGCGGGATCGGCGTTCGCGGACACGTCTGGCACGCCCCGGCCTGCTCCGGTGCCCTGGACGCCGGCCTGATAGGCCGGCTGCGGGAACAGGCGGCTGAACCCGCCGCCAGATGCGCCCGGCGGCTGGCCAGGTGGACTTCCGTTGTTCCAGGCGGTCTCGCCGATGTATGCCCCGGCCGGACGACTGGCCTCCAGCCTGGTGCCGCCGACGGCAAGCACCAGCGGATCGGCAGCAGGCAGGTTAACCTGCCGGGCCGGGACGAAGCCGCCGGCTCCGCAGGGCTTGCCGACCACGCCGTAGTCGCCGGACGCGGCGACCACCGTGACATGGTGGTCGGCTGCTTCTTGCAGCGCCGCATTGAGTTCCGCGTCCTGCGCGCGGGTGAAGCAGTTCTCCCCGAAGCTGGCGCTGATCGAGATGACGCTGCCCAGTTGAAGTGCCTTGCGCAGGCCTGCGGCCAGCGCTGCTGCCAGCTGCGCTGGGCTGGGCTGGCGGGCGAAGCCGATGTCGAGAATGCGGATCGCGGCGCCTGGTGCGATGGCGTGCACCGTCTCGGCGTCCTCGACCTCCTCGCCGCCCGCCAGCCACGGCGAGGACTGGCTGCCGGGGCCGACAGTAACGCGTACCGCCGCCGGGGGCAGCCCGAACCGGTCGTCGTAACCGGCCATGTCCTCGCGCAGGCTGGTGGCCGCAGGCGACGGCAGCTCAATCAGCACGACGGTCTGGCCGCGGCCGTCGATGCCGCGTTGCACCAGCGGCTGCACGCCGTAGGCCGTCCGGAACTCCTGCGGCGTGTAGCAGCCCGCATGCACCAGGCAGTTGCCGGGCGCACCAGGCCCAGCGAGCGCACCGGGCACGGTGACCGGCCGGACGCCTGAACAGCCGGCCGCTGTCAGCAGCACGCCGACGGTGCCAAGCCACGCCACCGCAGACCTGCATGCCCGGCGTCGCAGCCAGCGGGCCTCGGCCGGGCCGGGCATCGCCCAGGTGTCACGGGTGGTCACTGTCGAACAGCCCGATGAGTTTTCGGAGCACGGCGATCTCCTCGGCCAGGGCCCGGCGGCCGGACTTGGTAAGGCGGATCCAGGTGCGCCCGCGCCGGCCTTCATAGCCCTTGTCGATGGCGACGAGCCCCGCGGCCTCCAGCACGGTCAGGTGCTGGGACAGATTTCCCGCGGTCAGGCCCAGGGTTGTGCGGAGGAAGCCGAACTCCACGCGGCGGGCTTCGTGGGCGATCGACAGGATCCCCAGCCGGACCCGCTGGTGAACCACGTCGTCCAGGGCAGCAGTCGGATGACCGGATGGGGCAAGAGCGGTCACCGGGCACCCCCGGCAGAGTTTCGCTGCGCCAGTCCTACTGCGGTCGCGCCTGCCAGCAGCACGCAGGCGTCTGTGACCAGATGCGGAAGGAACGACCAGGACGACGGGCGCGCTACTAGCCAGCCGAAGTCGGCCGGAGCCAGCACGACCACCAGGTAGGCCAGCGCGACCACCGCAACGGCTCGGCTGCGCTCGAGAGAAGCCAGCACCAGCAACGCCAGCCCTATCGCCGACGATGCGCTGATCAGCCGGTAGCCGGTGACAGCCAGCAACGTTCCGGACCGCACGTGGAGCCCGAGCAGCTGGGCCTGAATGGCCGGATGATGCGCCGCCCACAGGGACAGGCCAGTGAGCAGCAGGACGAACACCGCACCGGCTACCACGTAGGGCCGGGCACGGGTATCCACCCCGCGGCGGCGGGACCGCCGGACGTAAAACCAGCCGGCCGCGCCGTAGACGAGGATCAGCGCCGACGGCCAGTAAAAGAAGGCGATGGCCGAGTAGCGGGTGCAGATCTCGCCCGGCCCGCCCAGGCCGGCGCCACAGGTACTGGAGTAGTGACCGTACCGGTCGACCGGGATCGCCCCGAGCGTCACCGCGGCCAGAAGCAGGAGCGGGAACCATGCACCGCGCTGCGCCAGCCGAACCTCGAGCGTCATGCTGCGGATGCCCGCTAGCAAGTCAGCCGGATCGGCCGGCGAGGTGCCTGGATGGTTGGCCACGCGGTCAGGTTTGCATGTCAAACCAGTCTTGGCAACTGAATTCCATGCGCTATACGATCTGCGGCGTCTCAGGCATCCGTCGCGTGCTCCCGATGTCGCGTCGTCGGGCGCTCCGCCAGCATGCCGACTGTCCCAGGCTCATCGGGCGCGCCGAGACAAGCACGGTCCGGCATCGGCTCCAGGCTCCGGCTGAGACCGGTAAACCCGAACCGCGTCTCGGAGTGATGGCAGCAGCCGGGCCGGAGCTTGCATATCGGCTTTAAGACTGATGTCCCCGTCAGGTCGTTCAAAGCGTCATCGGGTGGTGTCCCGGCCTGACCTGTGATTCCGGACCGCGACGTCGGCGCGTTAATGATCACCGCACACACAGCTGGCACCGTTGCCCCTCGGACTTCTCGAGGCTGGCCGAAACCACACAGCTAACCGTTA
>JASHUE010000649.1:0-4990 GCA_030040195.1 Streptosporangiaceae bacterium
TCCGATTGGACAAACGCTCTGGTATCGGGGGGTAGGGGACGCTCGCCAGGAGCCTCGGGACGCCCTTAAGAGCAGCGACCCGGTCCTGGCAGTCAGAACATCCGGCCAGGTGGGAGCCGACTTTGGCAGCTCTGCGCGGCCGCAGGCCGCCCTCGGTGTACCTGGCGAACTCGTCGTCGGTGAAATGCCTCATCACCGCGCGTCGTCACCCCCCTCCTGTGCAGGTAGGACGCGCGCGCCAGAAGACTGGTTCCTATCCTCGGCATCCAATTTGCCGGCTGGGCTCAAGTGCGCCAGCCGGGGCAGCAGTCGCGCCCGCCCCCTGGCGCACCGGCTCTTGACTGTCCCCTCAGAAACGCCGAGGACATCCGCGGCATCTGCCACCGAGTAGCCCAGCATGTCCACCAGCACGAGAGCGGCCTGCTGGTCGGGCACTAGTTGGCGCAGCGCCGCCATGACATCGAGTTGGACGTCTGTGGCGCCGGACGGGTCGGATACTGGCGTGCGGCTTGCTGCCAGGCTGTCCAGAAGCTCCTCATCGCCCCCGCCCGCAGTCGGTCGCGCCGACCGGCGGCGTATCCGGTCAAGGCTGGCATTGACCACGATTCGATGCAGCCACGTCGTCACCGCCGAATCCCCCCGGAAGGTGCCAGCCCGGCGGAATGCGGAGATCATGGCGTCCTGGAGAGCGTCCGCGGCCTCCTCAGGGTCGCCGAGGGTCCGGATCGCCACGGCCCATAGCCGGTCCTTGTGCCGCCGGAAAAGCTGTCCGAAAGCTTCCGGATCGCCATCAATGTGCATGCGAAGCAGGTCAGCGTCAGCGAGCGGCACCTCGGCGCGTTCGCGCGCGTCCGCCGGCTGCCGGGGATCAGGCAGGAAGCTGCCGCCCGCAACCGGGTCCTGGTGCTCCGTGCTGATCCCTCCCCCCAGGGCTTGGGCGGCGCCAGCCGCCTTCGCGCGGGACCGGGAGCCCGGCCGGCCTTCGTCAGCCTGGATCTCGGCCCGCGCCGTCACCGCGGTACGCGCCTGCCTGCAGCCCGAGCGTCACGGCGGAGTCAGTCGGTGCCGCGGATGACTATATTGAAGATCTGTGCCATGTACTTGCCGTGGGTATGCGCAAGCGGCGGAAGCTTGGTAAACCACACCACCAGATACTGATCGGTGACGGGCTTGGCGATCGTGAACGTCTGCGATCCCGAGACGTCATCTCGCGCCGCAACCGTGACCATGGACTGCTCGTTGGCCACGCTCCTGGTGTCGGAGTCTCCCTCCTTGAGCTCGACGTTGGCCCCCGGCGCGGCGCCGAACTCGATCGTGACTGAGGTAATCGTCACTGGCTTGCCCATATTGAGTATGAGCCCGCTGCCAGGCTTCAGGTTGCCGAAGAACGGGCTGCCGATGTACTGCTCGGTTTGCCACCCGGCTGTGTTGCCGTCCAGCACGTTGGCGGCCATGGAGTTGTTCTCATCCAGCGGATCCAGCGCCGGACCGTGGTAGGCGTCGAAGCCGTTTGCGCCCTGCGGGATCAAGACCGTCACGCCTTGCGGACCAGTGTGATGTGACGACGAAGCGCCGGACTTGCCCGAGTGTGCGTGCGCCGACGTCCGAGCATGCAGGAAGTGGAGCGCGGCGGCGCTCAGGCCGATGACCACGGCAATGGCCACGATGGTGGCCGCCGCGATCCGGCCAGCACCGCCGCCCCGGCCCGAGCCCGCTCCGCGGCCCGAGCCGCCGTCGCGGCCGTATGCCGGCTGCCGGTAACCCTGGTCCCGCTGGCCGTTGACCGAACGAGTTGCTCCGCCCTCGTAGCGGCGCTGGTCATAGCGCTGGTCCCGGCGCGGCACGGCAGCCGGGGGAATCGGGACCGGCGGTATCACGGCGGCCAGGGCCGCCGACAGTTCGGCCGGCGAGGTAAACGGGTGGTCATCGTGGCTGCCGAGCCCCAGCGCCCTGCTGGTGATGTCGTCGAGCGAGGACGGCAGGCCTGCCCTGACCTGCCTGGGCCTGCGCGGGCGCCCTTCCAGCATCGGTGCGGGGGGCAGGTCTGGATGGTCGGCGCCCGGCCACGTCCCGGTGAGCGCGGCATAAAGCAGGCTGCCGAGGCCGATTGTGTCGGTCAGCTCGGGATCGTCGGCGGTGATGCCCGCCAGCGCCGCGTCAATGCCGAGGCCGGTGACCTTGACCCCGCCGCTCGCGGTCCAGCGCACCGCCTCTGGCTGGAGGCACAGGTGCGCGAGCCCAGCGGAATGAGCGGCGGCGATCGCCGACGCGGCCTCGGCCATAATCCTGGCGCCCGCGGCCGGCTCGATCGACTCGCCGGCCAGCATGTCGGCGAGTGTGTCGCCAACGGGCCACTCCAGCACGATGTAGGGGTGATCCCAGCTGTCCTCGACGTCGAATACCTGCGTGAGCCGGGTGTCGGTGAGGCGGCTGGCCGCGCGCGCCGCTGTCACGACCTGCTCGAGCCGCGGGAAGCCAGAGGCAAAGGTGATCACGCTGACGGGCCGCGCGAGGATCTCGTCGATCGCCTTCCAGGCAGACCAGCCACCGGCCGCGGCGAGTCGGTCCTCAAGCCGGTACCGTCCGCCTAGCCTGGTGCCAGGTTCAGATATAAACGTGCTCATACGTCGCGATTCAAAGGCGCGCCGACCCTCGAACCTCCCCTCGCGGGCCGTAGGTGATCAACACTCTCAGATTAGACAATGATGCTCGACAACATGCTAGGCCGCGTTGGCACCCCCTGGCAGGCGTGTGGAGCCCCAGCGGGGAAACCGTTACCAGGCGGATACGTCCAGGCGGATTCCGGTTACGTCAGGGCCAGTTTACCTGCCGAATCCGGACATGCCCGTACGAGTCAGAACGGCCACGCCGAGTCTGGACAGAGCCGTGCGAACCGTACGAGTCACGCTCGCCAGCTCGGCCACCCGCAGGGCCTTGGCGAACAGAACGTACAGCAGCAACGCGCCGCCGCCGCCAATCACGATCGTGATGGCCGCCCGCGTGCGACCGCCGCCAAGCGCGTCGGTGACCATGATCCCGATGGTGATGGCGAACAGCGCACCGGGGATGGCTGCCGCATGCATCTTCGCGAGCGTCCCGGCGATCGCGCGGCCGTCAAGCCCTCGCAGCCTGCGGCTGAGGACGCGCCAGGCCAGGAGTGTGCCGAGCAGGTTGGCGAGACCGAAGCCCACGCCGAGGCCCGCCACCACGTCCCGCGCGGGCAGGACGTTGAGGGCGGTCACGTTGGCGAGGATGTTCAGGGTCATCGTCACCACGCCAATGAGGGCAGGCGTCTTGCTGTCGTGCAGCGAGTAGAAGACCCGCAGCTGGAGCTGGAACAGCATGTACGGCATCAGGCCGAGGCAGAAGACGGCGAAGACAACGCCGATGTAGTCGGCCCGGGCGGCCCCGCCGGCTCTCCCGTGATCGAGGAAAACCAGGGCCAGGTCCGGCCCGAGTGCGGCCAGGATCAGCGAGCATGGCACCACGATGACCGAGCCAAGCCGCACGCCGGATGAGAAGTCGCTCCTGACCAGCCGGAACCGGCCCTCGGAAGCGTGTGCGCTCATCCGCGGGAGCAGCGCCGTTATCACCGAGATGCCGACCACCGCATACGGCAGCTGGAATAGCTGCCAGGCGTAGGTGTAGGCCGTGTAGCCGCTATTGGGCTGGGCGTCGTTACATACGATCGTCGTCACCAGGAACGCAATCTGGGTCGCGGCGATATAGCAGAACATCCAGCCGCCCATGCGCCCGATCTCACGTGTCTCCGACCGCCGGAAATCCCAGCGCGGGTACCAGCGGAACCCGACCTTGCGCAGGGCCGGGACCAGCGCGGCCGTCTGGGCCACGATCCCCACCGTCGTGCCGACGCCGAGCAGCAGCACTTCACTGCCGCTGAGGTGGGGCGAGTTCGACAGGGCCGTGCCCGGCCCCACGGTCAGGACGTACATCAGCAGGACCGCGATCACCACGACGTTGTTGACCACGGGCGTCCACATCGGGGCGGCAAAGCTGCCCCTGGAGTTGAGCACGGCACCGATCAGCGAGCTCATCCCGTAGAAGAAAATCTGCGGGATGAAGAAGTAGGCGAAGATCACCATCAGGTGCAGGTTGGTCCCGCTGATGTTGCCCTTGTACAGGTCGACCAGCGGGGCCGCGGCCAGCGTGGCGACCACTGTTATACCGAGCAGTGCGCCAGTGATCAGGGTGAACATCCGCTGGTTGTAGGCCTCGCCACCATCGGATTCGCGCAACCGGGCGTTCACGATCAGCGGCACGATCACGCTGGTCAAGATGCCGCCCAGGGCCAGGTTGTACACGACGTTCGGCAGCGTGTTGGCGTTGTTGTACACGTTCGAGAGCGTCAGCGTGCCGAGCACGTAGACCTGGATCAGGGTCCGGACGAATCCAGTCAGCCGAGAGGCAAGCGTGCCGATCGCCATGACGCTGCTCGACTTGGCGATGGAGAACGAGCCCGTCGCCGGCCCAGCCTCGGTGACGGGCTCGGCCGCCCAGCCCGGTTCCGCGGTGGGCGGTGCTTCCCACAGGGCGGGCAGGATCCTGGTCTGCTCGGTGTAGGGCTGGCCCGGCAGGTCGACGAATATCGGTGGCGGATCCCGGTGCCGCATGAACGCGGGCTGGCCAGGGAGATCCTCGTCGTCGACCGGACCCGCGCCCGGGCGCTGGTCGGCGTAGTCGGCCGGGTCCGACATGCTCCAGTAAGCATCCTGGGCCGGCGGCCGCTGGTAACTCCCGCGATCGCCGACTACCTCGGCGTCGGCGTAGCCGGGATGGTCGCCGCGGGCGGGTGGCTGGGGATAGCCGGGATGGTTGCCGCGGGCGGGTGGCTGGGCGTAGCCGGGATGGTTGCCGCGGGCGGGTGGCTGGGGATAGCCGGGATGGTCGCCGCGGGCGGGTGGCTGGGGATAGCCGGGATGGTCGCGCCTCGGCTCGGGGTAATCGGCGCGGCCTGGATGACCAGTGCGGT
>JASHUE010000650.1:0-2814 GCA_030040195.1 Streptosporangiaceae bacterium
GCGAGCATGCCGGGCGACAAGTCGGCTCCCAGCAGTCGGCCGGTATGCCCGCGCTGGCCCAGTGCGGTCAGGTATTTGCCGTTGCCGCAGCCGATGTCGGTGACCGTCTCGTGGCCTGTGAGCGCGGCGAGGTCGAGCACGGTCGCGATCAGGTCAATCTGCGGCTGCTGGTAGATGTAGATCGACTGTCGGGCTGCCAGGTTCGAGTCGTCCCGGTACTGGACTGTGGTGAGGTAGCTGTGATCGGTCACGATCCGGCTGGCATCGACGCCTGGCATGGCCAGGATCGTATGCCGCTTGTGGGCCACCGCCGGTGCAGAGATCCGCGCTGCGCCACTAAGGATGCGCTAGGCGGCCAGGGTTGGGGAATCTGCTGTGAGCGCGTTTCCTCGAGAGGCATGTAGCGGAACTGCAGAGCGCACGGCCCTCTGCCGTTCACCAGGTCCTGCGCCGGATCATCCAGACGGTGGCGGCAATCAGAACCACCGAGAGCGCTAGCAGCCAGCCGCCCTCGATCAACTGGAAGTGCCCGTACCGGCTCAGCGGCTGATAAGACCACCACTGCGTGTAATGGTGCTGGGTCAGCCAGTCAGGGAAAGCGCTGGGCTGCGCCGAGTTCTGGATGCTAGGCGGTACCAGGCTGTTGAGCGTCGCTGAGCTTACCTCCCTGCCGCCCGGCCCGGTGGTCCAGCTGCTCAGCACCCAGGAGCTATTACTCAACCAGGCCGGGCCACTGTGCGGTGCGCCGCCGCGGGTAAGCAACGGCGTTTCGTAGTTCGGGCGCAGGAACACTGTGGTGACCAGGGCGAGCCCGGCCCACGAGACCAGGGACGCGGCGAGGGCCGGGACGGTGCGCCGAATCGTTACCCCAGCGAAGGCGCCGATCGCGAAGGCCGCCAGCGTCCAGGCGGCGAAGGCGACGCCGTGCAGCGGAAACTCCGGCGGCTCGATCGCGCTCTTCCCAAGGCCCAGCGCGGTGAACGGCCGCATGTACCAGGAATACAGCGCCGTGAATGCCCCGGTAGCCGCGATCAGCGTGATCGCCGGCAGCGCCAGCTGGGCAAGCGCCCAGCGTAGCCGCCCGCAACCCTGGGTCCAGGCGAACCGGAACGTCCCGGTCTCCAGCTCGCGGGCCAGCAGCGGCGCTCCAGCGAACACCCCCAGCAACAGCGGCACCAGCAGCAACAAGCCAGAGATCACTGGCGGATCCCCGATGTCGTGGACCATCGAGGCGCCCAGGTTCTCGTAGTAGTTCTGGCTGAAGGCGTACGCGACGAGCTGGCAGCGCGGCGAGGACGCCGGGTGGCAGCCGATCACCCCGGCGTAGGCACTGCGGATCCGCAACCCCATGATCAGCAGATACAGGCTGAGCGCGGCCAGCACGGTCGCCGCCGTGATTAGCGCGCCCCGGCGCTGCCGCCAGCTCACCCAGGCCAGCCGGGTCCACGGCACCGGTCGGCGCCCGGCCAAGGGCGGCGAGCTCGTCAGCGTGGTCACGTTTGCACCTCCGCTGCGTGGCCTGTGCTCACCGGGGCGGGGCCGGGCAGCGCCGCGGCGCCCGGCTGGCGCAGGTAGGCGAGGACGAGTTCTTCGAGTGTCACCGCGTGCGGCTCCCAGCCGGGCGGCACTGGCTCGGCCGGCTTGGTGGCCCTGACCAGCAGGTGCGCCTGCGCGTCGGCCCGGCGACATTGCACAACGCATAGCCGATCGACGAGCCTGCCGCTCTCGCCCGCCGGACCGGTCAGCATCCAGTGGCTGGCCAGCAGGTCATCGACCTCGCCCGCCACCTGTACCTGGCCTGCCGACAAGATCACGAGATAGTCGGCGATCCGCTCAAGCTCGGCGAGCGCGTGGCTCGACATCACCACCGACACACCGTCTTCAGCGACCGCCCCCATCACTGATGCCATGAAATCGTGCCGGGCTAGCGGATCCAGACGGGCCAGCGGCTCATCGAGGACTAGGAGCCTAGGTCGCCGGGCCAACGCTATGGTCAGCGCGAGCTGGGCTTGCTGGCCGCCGGACAGCTCGCCGGCCTTCTTGGTCAGCGGGATGTCGAGTTCGGCCAGCCGGGCTCGCGCCCGCCCGGCGTCCCAGCACCAGTTCATGTTGCGGGCAGCGTGCAGCATGTCGGCGACGCTCAGGTTCCGGTACAGCGGCGCATCCTGTGCCACGAACGCGATCCGGTTGAGCGCCACCGGCGATCCGGCGGGCTCGCCGCCGAGGACCGTGACCGCGCCCATGGTCGGTCTGGCCAGCGCGACCGCCAGGCTTAGCAGCGTCGTCTTGCCGGCGCCGTTCGGCCCGACTAGGGCTACGACATGCCCGCCAGGGATCGCCAGCGTGCAGTCCCGCAGCGCCCACGTCCGGCGGTAGCGCTTGCCTAGCCCTCTGGTCTCGATCACATTCATGCGGCGCCCGCCCCTCCGCCTGAGACCTGAGCCCGCTCCGAGCGGTTAGCGCCGGGGTCACGGCGACCGGACCGGCCCCGGCTGTCATGCGGTCCGGCCGCCGTGCCCTGGCCAGCACGAAAATCCGATAGCGCGCTGGTGAATAGGGCCACGATTCCGTCCTCGTCCACGCCTGCCGCGGCCGCCGTGCTCAGCCAGTTGAGCAGCGTCCGGCGCAGCCCAGCCAGTTCGGGCATCGGCACCTGGCTGAGGGTGCCTTGGACGAACGTTCCTTGACCCGGTCGGCCCACCGCCAAGCCACGCTGCTCAAGCTCCCGGTAGGCCTTCAACACCGTGTTCGGGTTGATCGCCAGCGCGGTCACAGTGCCCTTGACCGTCGGGAGCTGATCACCCGGCTTGAGGT
>JASHUE010000651.1:0-4847 GCA_030040195.1 Streptosporangiaceae bacterium
CATGCAACGAATGATTTCACTGGCCGCCGACAGGGCCATGACCAGCCTGCGCCGCCTCCCCATCCGGGCAAGCCGCCAGCCGGGCCGGTCTTCGGCCGCCGGGAGCCCGGCTCGAACGCCACCTCCCTCAAGTTCTCGGCCGCATCAAGGATCGCCAGTTTGCGCCAGGCGATGCGCGCGTCGGACCGTCAAGAGCCCCCAGGACGGTCGCCGCCCACGCCGCGGAGCAGCAGCGCTACGGTTGTGAAGCGCTCTGGTCACGCATCTGCTCCGCCGACTACCGCGAGGTCGAAGCAGGCCAGCAGACCAGTTGCCGCACGTGGCAGTTTCCGCAACTTTGATCACATGAACACGACCAGCTGGAAGCAGGTCCGATGATCGACCATGTCTACATCTCGGTAACCAATATCGAGAATTCGCTTGCCTTCTACTCGGAAACCTTGAAACCACTCGGCTGGCACGAGTGCGGCAGCTACAACTCCGCATCCGGTCCCGAGGGCGTCCCGGACCTGTTCGGACTCTGTGACGACATCTACGGCACTGACAAAGGGATCGGATCGAGCATCTGGCTCCGGCAGCGCCAACTGGGTGAGACAGGCCTCTACCTCGGCGTCGTCTGCTCGAGTAACCAGGCTGTCGATGCCGCATACGCAGCTGCGATCAAAGCAGGCGGTCTCGACGAGGGCCAGCCAGCGGAGCGTACGTACTTCGCCCCCGGCTATTACGCCGCCAACGTTGCCGACTTCGACGGCAATCGACTGGAGTTCGTCCACAAGGCATGGAATCCTCAGCGACCCTTTTAGCGTTCTCGCGCTCGCGTTGGCCGACGAGCATGCGGGGCTCCCCAAATCAAGACCCGGCCCGCAGACCCACGGCCGCGGGTGTGCCGCAGGCGTCCAATAGCGGCCTATAAGTCGACGCTAATCTAGGCGTGAGTCTAGCGCCCGGCCTGCTTGTTCAAGCCCATACGAATTGAACCTATGAACTGCCTCATCCAGCCACGCTGAGCATTTGTTCTCTGCTGTCCACCATGGTGACTGTGCCCTTAGTCGTCTCCTCGATCTCAGGGGCACATTGATCAGCGGTTTACGCCAGCGTCGGCCGAGCCCGCGTTGCATTACCCGAACAGGATGGCACCGGACTGACACCTGGCTTTGCCTCGCCACAGCGATGGCAGCCGCACACTTAGTCGGTACCAGCGCATATCCAGATTCCGCACCATGGCTTGAAAGGTCGCCTGTTGAATGGCTAATCGGTTATGTCCGGATAGGGGGTGACGGAGATAACAGAGGCGGAGACCTAAGCGCCTTGACCCGCCGACCGTCTAGTTACGATCACATTAGACGCGAGCGGCTCCGACTCACTCACCAGGAAATGGAGAGAAGATGCAATGGCCGACGAGAATTACGATGCGATCGTAATAGGGTCCAGCCAGGGTGGCCGGTTCCTCCCCGTCGAACTGGCGAAGGCGGGCTATAGGACCGCGCTTGTCGAGCGTGACTAACTCGGCGGCGTCTGCGTCAACAGAGGGTGCACCCCGACTAAGACCATGGTCGCCAGCGCGCGCGTCGCCTACTTGGCCCGCCGCGGCGCGGAATACGGCGTGCGCACTGGTCCGGTATCGGTCGACCTGGCCACCGTGCGCCAGCGCAAGCGAGCGATGGTGGCCGGCGCGCGGCAGAACTACGCGAGCCGCCTTCCGCAGCGCGGACTTGACCTGATCGAAGGCGAGGCCCACTTCACCGCGCCGAAGACGATCGAGACCGCCTTGACGGACGGCGGGACACTGCAGATCAGCGCGCCCGTGGTCGTCATCGACGCGGGTACCCGGCCCCGGCCGCTCGCGATCGCCGGCCAGGACGACGTCCCCATCCTGGATTCGACGTCGATCATGGAACTGGACGAACTCCCCGAGCACCTGATCATCCTCGGCGGCGGCTACATCGGGCTTGAGTTCGGACAGATGTTCCGCCGGTTCGGCAGCGCCGTCACCATCGTCCAGATGGCCCCGCGCCTAATGATGATCGAGGACGAGGATGTCTCGGACGAAGTCGCCGCAATCTTGCGCGATGAAGGAGTCACGATCCTGACGTCATCGACGCCGGTCCGCGTCGAGCCGACCGATGGCGGCCGAATGCGGCTGACTGTCCGGACCGAAGACGGTGAGCGGCAACTCGAAGGCTCGCACCTGCTGTCGGCCATCGGCCGCATCCCGAACACCGACGCGCTCGCACCCGACGCGGCCGGCATCCGTCTCAACGAGCGAGGCTTCATCGAGGTCGACGAGTACCTGCAGACCAGCGCCCCCGGCGTTTACGCCATGGGGGACGTGAAGGGCGGCCCGGCGTTCACCCACCTCTCCTACGACAACTACCGCGTCCTGCACGCCAGCCTCATCGGAAACGAGAAGGCCAGCACACGAGACCGGATCGTCCCCTACACCGTCTTCATGGACCCGCAGCTAGGCCGTGTCGGCATAACCGAGCGCGAGGCCAGGGCACAAGGACGCGCGATCCAGGTGGCCAAGCTCCCCATGAACGCGGTCATCCGAGCCCTTGATACGGGGGAGAGACGCGGCTTCATGAAGGCAGTCGTAGACGCAGACAGTGGCCAGATCCTAGGCTGCGCCGTCCTAGGCAGCGAGGGCGGCGAGATCATGAGCATTATCCAGGTCGCCATGCTGGCCAAGCTCACCTACAAAGCGATGGCAGACACGATCTTCACCCACCCGCTCCTGGCGGAAGGCCTGAACACCCTCTTTGCGATGTTCGACGCCTAGCCGACCCGGCGAAGCCCACCGCCGTGGCCAGGGGCGAGGCGCGGCGGTCAGAGCACGTGCCCAGGCCACGGACTCGAACGCCATCGGGACAACTTGGGGATCACGAGCTAGCCGACGCCCAGATGAGTTCTGAGCGCCTCGCCGCGGCGATGATGGATTGCCTGGCCCGGACGCGGCTCCGGCCGGGTTTGAGGAGGCGGCCATAGGGCTAGCCAAGGCACTGAGCCAAATCCGCGTCGGATTCCGTCACCGCGCGGCCCGACTCGGCGGCGAGCGATTCACTGCTCCGCGAGTTGCTTGATGTGGGTGACAGATGTGTGCAGGGTGGTGAACCCGAGGCGCTCGTACAGGGCCACCGCACCGGTAGCGGAGTCGGCGTCGACCGTGAGGCAGACGGCCGCGCAGTCGTCAGCCTTAGCGGCTGCCAGCGAGCACCGGATCAGCGCGGAGGCGATACCGCGACCGCGCGCGGCCCTCAGGACAGCGACGATCGCGATATAGGGCTCGCGGCGGCCGGTGGCGGCTGTGAACGCATCGTAGTCATGCGCGATGAGCACGCCCTGCGCGTCGCCGCCACGATAGGCGACGAAGCTGAAGTTCGGCCGGAACGCCTCTGACCCCACCATGTGCTGCCAGCTCTGCGCGGTCGTCTCGGTGGAGCCCCAGTGGTCGCGGAAGGCCTCATTCCTGATCTGCCTGGCCGCCTCACTAAGGTCGGCCGAGTACCCGACGATGCGGATCCCATCGGGCATGGCGGCCTCCGGCAGGTCCGCACCCAGGTCCCGGCTCATGAAGTGGAACCACCGGGCCGGCTCGTAACCGACGGCGGCGAGCAGCGCGACGGCGTCCGTCTGGCCCGCGGGGCAACTGGCGAGGAGAGCGAGCGGGTGGCCGGGGTGCCATGCTCGGTGCAGCGGAACCGCGGCCTGCTCGGCCCAGCCGAGTAGCCGCGATCCCAGCCCGCGGCCCCGATAGTCCGGGTGCACGCCCGCCGAGAGGTGCATTTCGTGCCGGCCGGTGATCGCTGGGCGGGCCTCCAGCCCTGCATAGGCGGCCATGCGGTCCTGGTCGAACACGGCGATCGTTCCGTGCTCGGGATCGACGCCCGGATATCGCAGGAATTCCGCCAGGTCATCGGCGCCGAGGATCTCTTCGGTGCCGTAGGACTCCTCGATGGCCAGCACGAGCCTGGCCCACTCGGCCCCGTCTTCGGCAGTGATCGCCCGCCACTGCAACGCCAGATCAGTACTCACCCAGGCGATAGTGCCGGGCGCGCGGCCCAGCGCACAACACCATTTGACCGACGCCGACCGCCTCACCTCCGTAGCCCGCAAGATCCTGCTGGCAGGAGTGGCGGGCCAGACATACCAGACAAGCGAATGACCGGGAGGACTAGTGATCTACTCCAGGCCGCGCAGGGAAAGGTCCGGGTTCGGCCAGGCCGGATTCGTAGCCGAAGATGACTGCGTGGACGCGGTCGCGCAGGCCCAGCTTGGCCAGCACTCTGGCGACGTGGGTCTTGACCGTGTTATCCGAGATATGCAGGCTCGCGCTGATCTCCGCATTGGACAGGCCCCGGATGATCAGGCCCAGAACCTCGCGTTCGCGGTCCGTGAGCTGGGCTAGGACCGGGGCACCGGGCCGGGTGCCGGGCCTGGGACCGTGCGCGAACAGGCCGATCAGCCGGCGGGTTACCGACGGTGCGAGCAGGGCATCCCCGCACGCAACTGTCCGAATCCCGGCCAGCAGATCCTCCGGTTTTCCGTCCTTGAGCAGAAATCCGCTGGCGCCGGCGGCCAGGGCGTCGTAAACGTACTCGTCGCGGTCGTAGGTGGTCAGGACCAGCACCATTGGCGGGCCTGCGTCCGAGGCGATGGCGGCGGTGGCTGTGATCCCGTCCATTAGGGGCATGCGAACATCCATCAGCACGACGTCGGGACTCAGCGCCGCGGCGGCGGCGACCGCCTCCGTCCCGTCGGCCGCCTCCCCGACCACCTCGATGTCGGGCTCCAGCTGCAGCACAGAACGCAGCCCGGCCCGGATCAGCGGCTGGTCATCGCAGAGGAGC
>JASHUE010000652.1:0-6287 GCA_030040195.1 Streptosporangiaceae bacterium
CTGCATCGCCGGAGGTGACGATTACTCGCGCGCCTGGCCGAGGCAGTCGGTCAGGAAAGACGGGGCTTCACGTCTACGCCGCTCGGCTCCCCGCGAGCCATGTCGGCTCGCGGCTGGCGATTCCCGTGACGACGGTGGCCAGAACCGTCATCGACCTGGCGCGGAGCCAGGACTTCCGCGGCGGCGTCGTTGTGGCCGATTCGGCGCTACACAAGGAGCTCGCCACCAAGACGCAACTGCACCAGGTGCTGGCCGAGCTGCCCCGCAGCCGCGGTGCTCGGCGCGGCTTCCAGGTTGTCGAGTTCTCCGACGGGCGATCGGAGTCGGCTCTCGAATCCATTGCCCGGGTGGTGTTCCGTGACTGCGGACTTCCCGCACCTGACCTCCAGGTTCAGCTGGACGCCGGTGGTGACTTCCTCGCCAGGGTCGACTTCTACTGGTGGGAGTACAGGACCATCGTGGAGGTGGACGGCGCCATGAAGTACGACGACCGTAATGCCGCGATGCGGCAATTGCGACGGGACAGCAAGCTGCGGCACGCGGGCTACGAGGTCGAGCACTTCAACTGGCAGGAGATCACGCAGACGCCCGCCAAGGTGGCTGAGACAATCAGAATTGCCTTCCGACGCGGGCTGGAGCGCCACGAGACCCAGCGACCGGCGAGCTGAGACTCTACGAGCCAACCGGCACGCAAATGAGACTCCAGGGCTTGCCGGCGCGCCGCGTCATCACGATCGTGGCGCTGCCATCGCCTTCCAGGCCCAGGCGACGGTGAATCTGCTCTACGTCCCCGGCGAGCCCGCGGCGCCGAATGTCGGCGGTTCCGATGCCGAGTTCCCGCAACCTCCGGGCGACCTGCCGCTCATTCCACGGCATCGAGTCCAGCACCCGCAGCGTCCGGGCGAACGGCGTTGATATCGCTGAGTCGGCGGCAAGGAACGCGATCATCTGGTCGATCTTCCACGCGCCTACCGACCGGGCAAGCTCTTCCACGAGCCCTGCCCTCGTCACCGCCGGGCTCGGATCCAGCAGGTACGCACCCGGCGCCGCGACCGGGACACCCGCGCCCGGTACACCCGCGCCGAGGTCGGCCAGGATCGGCGCGGCCGCGCCCGGCTCGGCCGTCATGGTATGGCCGGCTGGCAGGATCGTGGCGCGGCGTGGCGATGTCGCCAGGGCCGGGGACCACAGCAGAGCCTCCTTGAGGTTCCGTCCGGTGGCGACGAACTCGACCTCCCAGCCGGCCGGAACAAGATCGTGCGGCAGGCCGGGCGCCGCCTTGATGCACACCGCGCCGCCCTGATCGGCGAGCCCGAAGCACCAGTCAAGCGGGGGCCGGCTGTCGCCCGCCCTGAACCGGCGCTCGCCCGCCCGGCGGGCCGGGTCGATGAAGACCGCCTCGACTCGGCTCCGTTGGCCCGTCGCGGCCCCGGCCATCGCGCCGTGGCCCGCCAGCGCAAGATCGCGCACGTCGGCGCACACCGGCGTGACCTGACCGGCCGAGCCGTGGACTGTCGCGTTCCGCATGGCGAACTTCAGTGTCTGATGGTCAGCATCGACCGCCAGCACTTTCCCGGCGACCTCGGCCAGGGCGGTGAGATTCCCGCCGATGCCGCAGCACAGGTCCGCGACCAGGCCGCGTCCGGCGAACCGGCGGGCGCTGTGCGCTGCGGTGAGGTCCGATGACGACTGCTCGAGCCCGGCGCGAGTGAAGTACATCGCGTCTGCCCGGCTGAACTTGGCCCGGCCGGCCACACGCAGCGACTGCTGGGTAAGCGCGGCTGCGACCAGGTCGGCCGGGTAGTGTCCGCGCAGTTGCTCGGCCAGCCGCAGCGCGCGGTCCGGGCTGATCTCCTCGCCACCGAGCAACTCGAGCAGTTCGTCGCCGGCGGGGGAGAGCAGGTTGGCACCAGGGTTCACCGCTTCATCATGCCTGCTGCTACCGCTGCCCTCTGCGCCTCCGTTGGCCCATTCACTAGGACGTCCTACCATCGAGGACATGAGTCATGACTTCCCAGCTTTCGCCTTGTCGCCCGAGCACGAGGCACTCCGCGAGTCCGTCCGCGCCCTGGCCGATGCGAAGATCGCTCCGTATGCGGCCAAGGTCGATGAATCATCGCAATTCCCGCAGGAAGCTCATGACGCTCTGGTCAAGGCCGACCTGCACGCGGTGCACATTCCGGAGGAATATGGCGGCGCCGGCGCTGACGCCATCGCCACGGTGATCGTCATCGAGGAGGTCGCGCGGGCGTGCGCCTCGTCCTCGCTCATCCCCGCGGTCAACAAGCTGGGCACCGTGCCGCTGCTCCTTTCCGCGTCCGAGGAGGTCAAGCAAAAGTTCCTGCCCCCCGTGGCGCGCGGCGCCGCGATGTTCTCTTATGCGCTCTCGGAGCCTGAGGCAGGCTCGGACGCGGCGGCAATGAAGACCAAGGCCGTTCGCGATGGTGACAACTACGTGCTTAACGGCACGAAGCGCTGGATCACCAACGCCGGGATCTCGCGGTACTACACGGTTATGGCTGTTACCGACCCGTCGGCCGGTGCCAACGGCATCTCGGCATTCGTGGTGGACGCCGACGACGAGGGCTTGTCGTTCGGCGCACCCGAGCACAAGCTAGGGATCAAGGGCTCGCCGACCCGCGAGCTGTACTTCGACAACTGCGCGATCCCGGCTGACCGCATCGTTGGTGAGGAAGGCACCGGGTTCAAGACCGCGCTCGCCACGCTCGACCACACCCGGATCACGATCGCCGCCCAGGCCCTGGGCATAGCCCAGGGCGCACTTGACTACGCTGCCGGCTACGTCAAGGAGCGTAAGCAGTTCGGCAAGGCAATCGCCGAGTTCCAGGGCATCCAGTTCATGCTCGCCGACATGGCCATGAAGATCGAGGCCGCCAGACAGCTCACCTACGCAGCAGCGGCACGGTCGGAGCGGGCGATGCAGGGTGACCGCGCCCCCGACCTGACGTTCATATCCTCAGCGTGCAAGTGCTTCGCGTCGGACGTGGCGATGGATGTCACCACCGATGCCGTCCAGTTGCTCGGCGGCTACGGCTATGTCACCGACTACCCGGTCGAGCGGATGATGCGCGACGCCAAGATCACCCAGATCTACGAGGGCACCAACCAGATCCAGCGCATGGTGATGGCCCGTCAGCTCCTGAAGTAGCCGGATGGCGCGCCTGTACGCGAGTGGGAGAGATGCGCGGTGAGGCGTACGCCGGCATGGCGGAGGCGCTGACAGCGGTGTGACAGCCGGTCGTGTCAGGCTGCCGGACACGCCGACGCCGGAGGGCAGTGCCGTGAGACATGCCGGACGATTTGGCCAGCCCGTCAGCCCGGTCCTGCCCGTGAGGCTGAGCCGCGCGAGGCCGAGCCGACGTGGCTTCCTCGGCCTGGTCGGCGCGGCGGGCGCCATCACCGCGATCAGCGCATTCCGGCCGGCTCGGGCCGAGGCGCTCTCGGCCGACGAGCAGACGATGATCGTTCAGGTGGCGAGAGCGGGAGCGGTCTTCCCTATCCACTTTCCGGGCTTCGGCGAGCCCGGCCCAGCGATTGCCCGTGCGACCGCCGCCAGGCTGCGCAACGCGATGCGGCGCGCCTCTGGTTCCCGGCTGAAGCTGGCCGCCTCCGGTGCCCGCCTGCTGATCGCGAGCGGCCTCCTGGAAAAGCCCCGGTCGGCGCAGCTTGACGGCATCGGGCGGCTGGCCGGCGCGGCCGAAGCGGCGCCCGAGCTTACGGCCGCCGTGGCGCTGGCGATTGCGACCGTATCGAGGCACTTCAGCCCTGACAGCGACGAGGCAGCGCGGGTGTGGCTCGACGGGCTGCGCCTGCTACACGAGCGCGCGGCGCAACGGCCGGGGGCGCTGGCGGGGAGGGATGCCTGATGCTCGGCGTGCGGGTTGAGTCGGCTCTGAGGCAGGCCGGGCAGCAACTGTTCGACGCCTTCGCCAGGGACGTTCACTTCACCGGATGCGCGATCGGGCTGCGCAGGCGGGACGGGCAACTCACCGACGAGCCCGTCGTCGTCGCGATGGTCGCCAAGAAGCTACCCGCCGGGGCAGTCTCGCGGTCCAGGCTGATGCCGGCGACGATCGCGGCCGACGGCCGCAACTGGGGCGTCGATGTCGTCGAGGTCGGTCCCCTGACCACCGCGCCGCTCCGGGGCTCCGGCGCGGATCCCGGCCCGCCCGCCCGCGCCGGCGAACTGCAAGGCGTGCCGATTACCCAGCAAAAGCTGCGGCCGCCGCTGCAAGGCTGCAGCGTTTCCGACGCGACCGGCCCGATCGATGACACGGGAACGCTCGGCTGCCTCGTGCGGGACTCGACCGACGGCACCATCTGCATCCTCGGCACCAACTCGGTGCTCGCCCAGTCGGGAATGGCCGCGCTGGGCGAGCATGTCGTCCAGCCCGGCGGGTTCGACGGCGGCACGTCGTCCGACAAGATCGCCATCCTGAAGCGCTACGTGTCGTTCACCACCTCCGGCCAGAACTTCGTGGACGCCGCGATCGCGCAGCTTGACTCGCAGACCGGCTACAGCCAGGAGGTGGCCGGGAAACTGATGAAGCCGATCTCGGCAACGCATCCCGCGGTGGGCGTCTGCGTTGCCGGTGACTCCGAAGGGCTGAACTGCTTCCTGTCCCCGATGAGCCAGGTGGTCAGCGCGCTCAGAGTCACGCTGCTGCCGGCGACCAGCGAATCGACCTGCATCGTCGCACCAGAGGTCGGGATGCACCTGGAGAAGGTCGGCCGTAGCAGCGTCTACACCTCGAGCGAGGTCGCCGACATCGGTGCCCAGATCAAGGTCTATGACTCCGATAGCAAGCAGACCCTCGTCTTCGCAAACATGATCTGGTCGCAGGCCTTCTTCCTGCCCGGCGACAACGGCGCCGTCGCCTGCGAGGGCGGGAACGGCAGGACGTTCGTGCCGCCGCCACCCGAGCCGTGTCCGCTGCTTGCCAGCGTCGGCCACTACTTCCATCTGCCGCTGACCAAGGACAATCACGTTACCGACCAGCTCAAGACCCAGTTCCTGGCGCAGAGCCTGGTCGGGAACCTGATCATCGGCCTGACCTACGACAACTCGCAGACCGTTGTCGACCGGGTGAAGGGCAAGCAGGGTTCTGGCATCGAGGAGTCTTACGCGCAGACCTATTACAAGAAGTACCTGAACTTGGTGAAGGCGGCACTGGCGGACCCGGGATCCAACACCAGGGTCGTAACCGAGGGGAACCTGAACGATTTCCAGTTCATTCTGGCGGGCCTGTCCGGCGCGGGCGGAACGCCCCCTCTGCTGACCCCGGCCGAGTCGGAGGCGCTCTCCACGATCTACTCCGACGTGCTCGTGCACACCAAGGGCATGGATTACGACCGCCTCGTTTCGTATATGAACGAGGTAGCCGTCTGGGAAAAGGTGGTCAAGGCGCTGCAGAAGGTCAAGACGGTCGAGCTGACCGGGACCATCACCAACGAGCCGCTGACCTAGCCGGCCGGGCGCAACCAGTGCGAGCCGGCGCGGCTTGCCCCCCGCGGTTACCGCATCGGGCGCAGGCGCTTGTGCAGTCGGCCGTTCCTGGCATTCGTATTCGTGTTGAGGTAGTAGCCAACCTCGATCCGGATCGCGACAGCATGCGAATGCCGGTCCAGCGCGCGGGCCGCGAGCCCCGCCACGTCCGGCCCGCTGACCTCGACCGGCCGGTGGACCGGTGTCGCGACACGGGGGTCGCCTGGCCAGCCGAGCTGTCTTGTGGTCGTCAGTGCCGCCGCGGGCTGGCCCCTGCTGATCCAGCCGATGCCCATATCGAGACGATGGTTCAGACCCAGCGTGCGGTCCGGCGGAATCCGCTCGAGGCCGGGCGGAAGGTCGAGGGCAGGCACCGGCGCCCAGTCCAGCGGCCAGGCGGGAGGTACAGACCGTCCCAGGTCTGTGGCCGGAAGCAGGGATTCGCCGCGCCGGTCGCCCCAGCCTGCTGCGACGAGTGCGACGGCAAGATCGTCAAGCCTGCCGGGCACACTGCCATCGAACCCGTAGACCACCGTGATCGCACGGTCGCAGCTCACGCTGGGGGGGTCCCTGGGGAAGCTGAACGGGTGACTGCCAAGCGTGGTGCGGCAGCGGTCGAGCACGCTGCGGCCCGCCGGGTCCAGCCACGGCGCGGCCGCCTCGATCAGCTCGAAGTGCCGGTCGAGCCAGCGCGCTGCAACGGCCTGGAACTCGCCGAAGTCGGGCCGGCGGGTCAGCCTGGCCAGGTCCGGCGGCCGCCGCGGCCATGACCTGCTCGCCC
>JASHUE010000653.1:0-3113 GCA_030040195.1 Streptosporangiaceae bacterium
GGCGGCTTCTGGCAGGTGCATCCCGGCGCGGCCGACGTGCTGGCCGGAGCGGTCCTGGCCGCACTTGACCCGCAGCCGGGCCAGGCGGCGCTTGACCTGTACAGCGGGACGGGACTGTTCGCCGGCGTGCTCGCGCGGGCGGTGGGCCCGGCCGGGCGCGTGGTCGCCAT
The DNA here is from genome assembly GCA_030040195.1 of Streptosporangiaceae bacterium. Classification (GTDB taxonomy): domain Bacteria; phylum Actinomycetota; class Actinomycetes; order Streptosporangiales; family Streptosporangiaceae; genus JAJYUU01. The sequence goes on from JASHUE010000653.1 coordinate 171, forward strand.
CGAGGAAGACGCGGCCGCGGTGAGGGACGCGCGGCATAACCTGCGCGAGTGGCCGTGGGCGCGGGCGCACCGCGGTGAAGTCGCCAAGGTGCTCGGCCGGACGGGGCTGGGCGAGGCGTCGATCGCGGTGCTGGATCCGCCGCGCACCGGCGTGGCTCGGGCGGTCACCGACCTGCTCTGCGGCCGCCCGGGCGGGCAGCAAGGACTGCGCAGGATCGCCTACGTGTCCTGCGACCCGGCGACGCTCGCACGGGACCTGCGGCTGCTGCTGGACGGCGGCTGGCGGCTGGAAGGCCTGCGGGCCTTCGACGCGTTCCCGATGACGCATCACGTGGAATGCCTCGCGACGCTGTCGCGAGAAGCCGGCCCTCCACCGTAACCGTTCACTGCTGCCCTGCGTGAACAGGATGCGGCTGCCCATGCGCTGGTGCGAACCCGCCAGCGCAGGCCGGCTGCCGAGTTCCGGGACTTGCGCGCGAGGATGTACGCATGCGACTGCGAATCTTCACCGAACCCCAGCAGGGCGCCAGTTACGCGACGCTGCTGCAAGTAGCCAAGGCCACCGAGGACCTCGGCTTCGACGCGTTCTTCCGGTCCGACCACTACCTGAAGATGGGTAACGTCAGCGGTCTGCCCGGCCCGACGGACGCCTGGATCACGCTGGCCGGCCTGGCCAGGGAAACATCGCGGATCAAGCTCGGAACGCTGATGAGCCCGGTCACGTTCCGGTTCCCCGGCCCGCTGGCCATCTCAGTGGCGCAGGTCGATCAGATGAGCGGCGGCCGGGTCGAGTTCGGCTTCGGGGCCGGCTGGTTCGAGGCGGAGCACGCCGCGTACGCGATCCCGTTTCCCGATCTCGGTGAGCGGTTCGAGCGGTTCGAGGAGCAGCTGGCAATCATCACCGGCCTGTGGCAGACCCCCGAGGGCGAGCTGTTCAACTACTCCGGCAAGCACTACACGGTCACCGACTCACCGGGACTGCCCAAGCCAGCCCAGCGGCCGCGGCCGCCCGTGCTGATCGGCGGCTCCGGGCCCAAGCGGACGCCGCGGCTGGCGGCCACGTACGCCGACGAGTACAACGTGGCCTTCAGCAAGCTTGACGAGACGGCCGCCTCCTTCGGCCGGGTCCGCGACGCGGTGGCCGCCGCGGGCCGCGCCCCTGACTCGATGATCTACTCGGTGGCCCATACCGTCTGCTGCGGCCGGGACGAGGCCGAGCTGGCCCGGCGGGCCGCGGCAATCGGCCGCAAGCCCGAGGAACTGCGGGAGAACGGGCTGACCGGGACCCCGGCCGAGATCGCCGACCAGATCGGCCGGTTCGCCGCCCTGGGCGCGCAGGTGACCTACCTGCAGGTGCTGGACCTGAGCGATCTCGACCACCTGGCCCTGCTCGCCGAGCTAATCCCGCTCGTCGGCTGAGGCCGGCTCCGGCGTCAGAGGGTGCTCAGAGCGAAGGCTGAGCGGAAGCCGAGCGGTTCCTGTCAAGCTTGGCCCACTGGGCACCCTCGACAAGGAGATCCGCCATGCCACGACATCGACGAACCCGCCACCTGGTCGCGTGGCTGGTCGGTGCAGCCGTCGCCGCCGTCGTGCTGGTGGTCGGCGGCGCATTCGTCTACATCCACTTCATATCCGGTCCCGCGCCCGCGCCGCTGAGCCTGAAGGACGTCACGTCATCCTCGTCGCCGTCGACCGGGACGGCGGCGTCGGATCACAGCACCCGGTCGGTGGCCGGGAGCTGGCACGTGACCTCCGGCTCGCTGGTCGGCTACCGGGTGAATGAGGTGCTGGCGGGCCAGAACAACATCGCGGTCGGCCGGACCGGCGACATCAGCGGCACGATGACGATCAAGGGCACCACAGTGACCGCGGCCTCGTTCACCGTGGCGATGGACACCATCAAGAGCGACGAAAGCGAGCGGGACGTCCAGTTCAACGGAAGGATCATGGACACCGCCGCGTACCCCACCGGGACGCTGACGCTGACCGCGCCGATCAGCCTGTCACCGCTGCCGGCCGAGGGCGTCATCCGCCGCTACCACGCGACCGCCGACCTTACGCTGCACGGCCACACCAGGTCGGTGACGTTCACACTGGAAGCCGAGCGCGCCGACGGCGAGATCGACGTGTCGGGGTCCATCCCGATCCTGTTCGCCGACTGGGACATCTCGAACCCGAGCTTCGCTCCGTTCGTCACCACGCAGAACCACGGCGAGCTGGAGTTCCTGATCAGGTTCGCCAGCTAGCCCGGAGCGGACGACGCCGTGCTAGCGGGGCCTCGTGAGGCCCGGCGAGACAGCAGCGCGAGCCTGCCGCCGACCGCGGCAATCGCCGCCAGCGGCAGGCTGACCGCGATCCGCTGCAGCAGGCCATCCCAGCTCGAATGGGGCCCGGAGTAAAACAGCACGAGCAGGGCCGCAGATGCCACGGCCGCCGCCGCAAGCGGCGCAGCCAGCCCGCGCCAGTCCGGGTCGCGCCGCAGCCGGCGGGCCAGTAGCAGCGGCGCGGCGACCAGCAGCACGTAGGCAATCGCGCTCACGACATCGTGAGCGTGGTTATGCCAGGACTCCGGTCCGGCGGTAAGCAGCACATGATCACGGCGCAGCAGGCCGACGGCGATCGTCAGGACGCCCGCGGCCTGAACGACGCCCGGCCCGAGTCCGGCCCTCCGCCGACCGCCGAGCGCCCGGCGCAGGCCCACGCCGAACACAACCGCGCAGCAGCCGAGCAGCACGAAGCCGGTGATCATGATCCACGGGTCACGCGCGTCTTCCGCGGCCAGGCCGCTGATCTGCACGGTCGTGAACGACTTGCCCGGCTGCCTGAGCGAGGCCACGACCCACGCCAGCGTGAACGCGACCGGCCCGGCGACACCGGCCGCAGCCCCGACCCGGATCCAGGCGGGCGCCGGGGCCCGTGGTCCGCGCTCCAGGCCGGCCGTCC
>JASHUE010000002.1:0-2605 GCA_030040195.1 Streptosporangiaceae bacterium
GCGAGCGGGTGCGGGTTCGGGCGGGTGCGGGGCGCGGCTGAGCAGCTGGGCGCGCGCCCGGTCCGCCGGTAGCCCGATTCAGGTCAGGCTGCGATTATGCGGGAACGAGGCCCAGCCCGCAGCACCTGTGACGGCAGCTGGCGGCCGATTATCCGCTCGGCTGCCGCGGCGGCTTCGATCATCGCGTCGAGATCGATGCCCGTCGCCACGCCCATGTCCTCGACCATGTAGATGAGTTCCTCGGTCGCGATGTTGCCGGTGGCGCCGGGTGCGTAAGGACAGCCGCCCAGGCCGCCGACCGAGGCGTCGAAGTCGTCGACGCCTAGCTCGAGCGCGGCGAGCACGTTCGCCAGGCCGGTGCCTCGGGTGTTGTGGAAGTGCAGGTTCAGGCCGACGTCGGGGTAGGCCGAGCGGAACTCGCCAATCAGCGCGCGCACCCGGCCAGGCGTCGCCATGCCGGTCGTGTCGCCGAACGAGATGCAGTCCGCCCCGTCCGCGACCGCCCGGCCGGCGACCATGACCACCCGCTCGACCGGCACGTCCCCCTCGTAAGGGCATCCCCAGGCGGTCGACACGATGACCTGGCACGTCGCGCCACGATCGTGTGCAAGGTCGATGACTGCGGCGATGTCGTCCAGCGACTCCTCGGTGCCGCGATTGACGTTCTTGCGGTTGTGAGTGTCGGAGGCCGAAACCACGGCCTCGATTTCACTGAGCCCGCTGTCCAGGGCCCTGCCCGCACCGCGAAGGTTGGGGACGAGCGCGGAGTAGCGGACCGACGCGGCCCGCTCGATCTGGTGCCACACTTCGTCGGCGTCGGCCATCTGCGGGATGGCCTCCGGCCGCACGAAGGACACCGCCTCGATTCGCTTGACCCCGGTGCCGGACAGCGTGTTGATCAGCTCGACCTTCGCCTGGGTGGGTACCGGGTCCTCGTTCTGCAGCCCGTCCCGCGGCCCCACTTCGCGGACCGATATCTGGCTCGGCAGGTCGCTCACCTAGCCACGCTCCTGTATGCCGTGCTCACGCTATGCAGGTTAGCCGCATGGCAGTGCGAAACTCACGTCCCCTGCTGCTCGTGGGCCAGCCGCTGCTGCTCGTCTTCGACCAGCTGGAACATCGTGGACTGCACCTGCTGCACGTGCGGGATCTCGTTGAGAATCAGCTGGCCGTGCTCACCCGGCGATTCGACGATCAGCCGACCGCAGCCGAGCACGCGATCCAGCAGCCCTTGCGAGAACGACACGTCGCTGATCCGCGACAGCGGGAAGTCCCGTCCCCTGCGGCTGATCACGCCGGCGCGCAGCCGGAGGCGCCGGTTGGTCAGCTCATAGACGGTCGTCTGCCAGCGCAGTACCGGGCCGACGACGAAGACAATCACAAGGATCAGCGCGACCGCGCCGATGCCGAGCCTGACCGGCGTGACCAGCTTGGGGACGAAAAGAAGCACGGCGAGCAGGCCCACGATGATGAGGGCGAGTGTCAGCACCGGCCGCAGGACGGTCTTCCAGTGCTGGTGGACCCGCAGGACGAAATACTCTCCCTGGGAGAGGCCTGACGCGCTGACCATAGGCCCCATCGTGACACGTAATGCGCCATGAGTGGGACAGCCACGCATACCACCGGGCATCGTGTCGTCTACTGAGGTTGCAGTTCCCTAACGGACGTGAACGACGTCGCCGGCGCTCACCGAGTCCACCGCATCGCCCGTAGCGACCAGCAGCCGGCCGGCACCGTCAATGTCGCACGCCCGCCCGCAGATAGTGGCGCGAGTCGGCAACTCAACCCGCACCTCCTTGCCAATCGTGGCGCAGTCGCGCAGGTACTCTGCGCGCAGTCCCGACGCAATGGCGTCGCCCGGCGAGTCACCGCCGGCCCACCGCCGGTACCAGTGCTCGAACTCGCGCAGGATGGCAGCGAGCAACTCCTCCCGGTCCACGCCGGGTGCTCCCAGCTCCGCCAGCGACGTCGCTCTCGCCCTGGGGAGATCGTCCGGGCTGGCCGCGACATTGAGTCCGGTGCCGACCACGATCGCGTCGCCCGTCTGCTCGGCCAGGATTCCGGCGAGCTTGCCTGCCCGCGGTGCTGGCTCGGGGGGTGACGCTGGCGGGCCGGCCAGCACGTCGTTGGGCCACTTGAGGCTGACGTCCAGGCCGGTCTGCGCGCGGATACCGGCCGTGACGGCCACCCCAGCCAGCAGCGGCAGCCAGCCCCTCGCCGACTGCGGAACTCGAGTCGGCCGTAGCAGCACTGAGAAGGTCAGGGCCGCCCCCGGCTCGCTTTGCCAGCTGCGCCCCAGCCGCCCGCGCCCATTGGTCTGCCGCTCGGCGACCAGGATCCGGCCCTCGGCAGCACCATCTCGGGCGGCCGCTATCAGGTCCTCATTCGTGGAGCCGGTCTCGGCGACCACCGCCACGTCTGACCAGAGCCCGCTGGCGCGCAGTATCCGCTCGCGTAGCTCGCGCGGCCGCAGCATCGCTCGGTCGCCGTCGGACCCGTCCATAGCAGCACCGTAGTCAGCCGGGCCGCAGCGAACGTGCCCGCGTGCCGGTTAGCCGTTCCCCGGCCGGCGAAACCGGCTCGCATGAGGCGCCGACACGTCAGC
>JASHUE010000654.1:0-3053 GCA_030040195.1 Streptosporangiaceae bacterium
CCGGCCGGCTTGCAGCCCGATGAGCGGGATCAGCGCGAATGCCACCGCGCTGCCCAGCCGCCCGGCCGCAACCGCACCGAATGCCACCGGCAGCAGTGCATAGGCCCCTGCCCCCCATACCTGAAGGCGCGGCGAGCTGGTGACCTTGCGCAGCGCGAGCAGCGCGGTCAGGCCGGCCAGCGGCACCGCCCCGAGCAGCAGCACGTCAACGGCCAGCCAGACCTTGCCGAGCAGGATCGTGGCCAGCAGCGCGACGAAACCCGCGTACGGCGGGGCCGCGCTAGCCGACCCGACTCCCGACGGGTGGAAGGCCCGCAGCACCTCGCCCCAGAGTGTGGATGCGCCCTCCCAGGCAGGTACCAGCGCGCCGCCGCCCAGCGGGCCGCCGCCCAGCAGCGAGCGCTCGGCGACAAGGGCCACAACGATCAAGCCGATCGTCAGCAGCACGCCCGGCCTGGTGATGAACCGCTGCAGGAAGCCCGTGTCGGTGAGCAGCGAGTCGTCATCGTCCGGGTCGTCGGTCGCGGAGCGACCGGCCGCATGCCCGGCCACCGACTGCCTGGACATCACGAGCGCGACGAACTCGGCCGCCCGGCGCACCGAGTGGCCCGGCGGCAGATCGGCTCTGACCCGGCTGTAGGCCACGCGGCGGCCGCGCGCCCGGCGTTTGCGTGCAGCCGCGAACCGCATCGGGTGGCCCACGACGGCAGCGACCGCGGCCGCCTCATCCAGTGCGGCCGTCCCTCGCTTGGCCACCGTGTAAAAGAGGGTGCGAAGGAACGAGATCATCAGGTTGGCCACGAGCGAGACCAGCATGGGACCGGTGGGCAGGTTGCCCAGCAGCGTCTGCAGTGCGTGCCGCCGCTGCAGCAGCCTGGCCCTGCGGCCGACCGAGATCGCCCGGCGGCCCTTGGTGGCGGCCATCACGTGATAGACGACGGCGTCGGTGATGACGCGGACGCGGAACCCGGCGGCGTGCACGCGCCAGCACAAGTCGATGTCCTCGCCGAACAGCGTCATGCCCGGGTCGAACCCGCCGACCTGATCCCAGACATCGCGCCGGATCAGCATGCCGGCGCTGCTCACGCCGAGAACGTCCCGGTCGCCGTCGTGTTGGCCCTGGTCCACCTCGCGCGGCTCGATGCCGGTGATGCGGCGGCCGACGCTGTCCAGCCCGAGGCCGGCCTCCAGGATCACGGCCCGGTCGGTCCAGTCCCTCAGCTTCGGGCCAAGTACCGCAGCCGCCGGCGTCTCCGCCGCGCCGCGGAGCAACTGCTCAAGCGCGTCCGGGGCGGGCTCGCAGTCATCGTGCAGCAGCCAGATCCACTCGACCTGGTCGGTCGACCTGGCCCTGCCCTGGCCGACCCCGCCCTGGCCGGTGCCGCCTTCACTCGGCACCGGGGCGTTGGCTGCCTTATGCTGCAGCGCCCGGCGGACTGCCGACCCGTAGCCAGTGGACCGCTCCATCCCGAACACGGCGCCCTGCCCGAGCTTGCCGGTGAGCACTGTGCCGCTGCGGTCCCGGCTGCCGGTGTCAACCGCGACCACGCGCTGTACCGGTCTGGTCTGTTCCTGCAACGCATCGATGCCATGCGGAAGCCAGGCGGCGCCGTCGTGCCCGACGATGACCGCGGTCACGACATGCTGAGAATTCAAGGCGTTCGGCGACAACTGATTCGCTTGCTGCTCGGTTCGCAAGCCAGGCGCGACGACACCAGCGTCCCGCCCGGCCCTGGTGGTGGTACCCGTGAACAATACGCGAATCCGTCCGCGCCGGATGGCCAGTCCGCTCCGGACACCGCCTGCCGGCGGTGCTGGCTAAACCGCCTGCCGGCGGAGCCTGCGCCGCTCGCGCTCGGACAGCCCGCCCCAGATCCCGAACCGCTCGTCGTGCTGGAGCGCGTACTCCAGGCACTCGGCCCTAACCTCGCAGCTTCGGCAGACCCGCTTCGCCTCGCGCGTCGAGCCGCCCTTCTCGGGGAAGAACGCCTCCGGATCCGTCTGCGCACACAGCGCCCGGTCCTGCCAGCTCTGTTCCGCAGCATCGTCCGCGCCGATGCCGAGCGCGTCGTGCATCAGCGAGACGATGACATCTGCCACTGCACACCTCCTGCCCGTCCCTGATCCCCCTCGGTGGCCCCGCCCCATTGCCCTGCCGGACGAGAATTACACAGATGAAATTACACGCGCGTGTCTTGCACCTCGTCAAGGGAGATACGTGATAATGGCCACCCGGATGCCCTGTGATGCGGGGAAAGTCCAGCCAGATTTTCCGGGGGGGAACGAGGGGGCTCCCCCGTGCTCCCCTCCGTTACGCGCAGATGTCCGGCTGATGGAAGACTTCCGGGCATGCGCATCACAGTTCTGGCCGGTGGCGTCGGCGCCGCCAGGTTCCTGCGCGGCCTGCGCGTGGCCGTGCCCGACGCCGACATCACCGTCATCGGCAACACCGGCGATGACTTCGCGCCGTTCGGACTGCATGTGTCCCCCGACCTGGACACGGTCATGTACACCCTGGGCGGCGGCATCAGCGAGGAGCAGGGGTGGGGCCGGGCCGGGGAGAGTCACGTCGTGCTCGGCGAGCTTGCCGCCTACGGCGCCGGCCCTGACTGGTTCGGCCTCGGCGATCTTGATATGGCGACGCACATCCTGCGCACGCAGCAGCTGCACGCCGGCCGATCCCTGTCGGAGGCCACGGCCGCGCTCTGCCAGCGCTGGCAGCCGGGCGTGACGCTGTTGCCGATGTCCGACGACCCGGTCCGAACCCACGTGACGGTCGATCTGGACGGACGCGAGCAGGTGCTGCATTTCCAGGAATGGTGGGTGCGGCTGGGCGCCGCGGTGCCCGCCCGCCGGATCGAGCCCGTTGGCGCAGCACAGGCCAGGCCGGCGCCCGGCGTACTCGAGGCGATCGCGGCTGCCGACTTCGTGCTGTTCCCGCCGTCGAACCCGGTTGTGAGCATCGGCGTGATACTCGCCGTTCCCGGCATCGCCGAAGCGGTCAGGGCCAAAATCGTCGTCGGGGTGTCGCCGATCATCGGGGGCGCGCCCGT
>JASHUE010000655.1:0-6616 GCA_030040195.1 Streptosporangiaceae bacterium
AGGCCAGCGACCTGATCACGGCGCTGCACGGCTACGGTTTCGCGCCGCTGGACTTCCATCTTGACTTTCCCGACGAGCGCCTGGCCAGTGACAGCGTCGGATTGCAAGGCGGCATCTTGCTCGAATTCGTCTATCAGACGGCGGAGCACGCAGGGCCGGCGGCGTGGTTCGACCAGGTGCCGCGCGTGATCGGGATCGGCTTCTCCTCCGACGACTTCGCCGTCGATACGGCCTGGGAGGGCGAGCCCGGCGCCTGGACCATGCCCGAGCAGGGGGGCATGCCGAACGCCGCGGGCCCGCACGAGCATCAAAGCGACTTCTACGTATTCGTCATGAACCGCAAGGACGGCGTCCTGCAGTTTCCGGAGCTGACCGACGGGCCGCGGCTGGAGCAGATAACCCTGGCGGGAGCCGAGCCGGCCAGCTGGCGCGAGCGGCTGCAGCGATGGCTCGGCGTCAAGGCGGACGGCGACAGTCTTGTCGTGGGCGGCACGAGGATCACGTTCGCCAACGGCCCGGCACCTGGCATCTTGGCCAGCCTGACGGTGCAAGTCAGCTGGAGTCCCGGCATCGTTCCCCTGGCTATCGGCGAGATCCGGCTCATCGCCGCGCCGGAAAGCTCAAGTTAGACTCCAGGCCGTGGTAAGTGCACAGCCGCCGAAGGCGACGATCTTTGAGCTGGCCGCGGCGGCCAACGTGTCCATTACGACGGTCTCGCATGTCTTCTCCGGCAACCGCCCGGTCAACGCCGAGACGCGAAAGCGTGTCCTGGCCGCGGCCGAGCAGCTTGCCTATACGCCGAGCACGAGAGCGCGGGCGCTGGCAACCGGACGCACTTACTCTCTGGCGCTGGAGGTTTCCTTCACCGGCGAAGCGCTGCTGCTCAACACGTTCTTCGCCTCGCTCCTTCCGGCTATCTCACTGGCGGCCGTCGAGCGCGGGTATTCGTTCGTGTACGTGCCTCCCGCCGCGGAAGCGCAGAAGTTCATCGAGCCGCTGGTGGGCAGCCGGCGGATCGATGGCGCACTGTTCGTTGACCCGGTCACCGGGGATCCGTTTCTGGAAGCTGTCCGGGCCAGCGACATGCCGTTCGCCTCGATCGCGCGACCGCTTGACAGCTCAAGCGACAACTGGGTCGACAACGACAACGCGCATGTGTGCGAGGTCGTCGCCGCGCACCTGGCCAAGAGCGGGTACGAGCGGGCCGCGCTCCTCACCATCGAAGCCGACGTCTCCTACATCGCCGACTACCTCAGTGGCTATCGGAAGGCTTTCGCCTGGCAGCAGGTGCTCATTGCCGACCAGTTCACGTTCCGGGCGGCCGCCGAGGCAGCAGCCAAGGCGTTGCGCGGCGCCGAGCCGCCCGACGCCTTCTTCTGCATTCACGATCAGCTCGCCGCCGCCGTCGAGTCCGCGGTCGAGGGCGAAGGTCTCAAAGTTGGCAAGGATGTCGGCATCATCGGCGTCGGCGACAGCATGCTCGCGCGGCAGGCGCGAACGCCGCTGTCCTCGGTGAACGTCTTCCCGCAACGGCACGGCGCGGCGGTCGTCGCGATGCTCGACGAGCTGATCGCCGGCGCCCAGCCCGCGGCGCCGGTGCTGATCCCCTCCAGGCTTGTCGCCCGCGGCTCGACGCGCCGCAGGTAGCGCCCCGACGCGCGGCAGCCGCCACCCGACCGCGCTGCGAAGTTACTACTGGGTACTTCTGGGACACCAGCAGCAGGTCTTGCCCGCTCCAGGCCTGGATGTTAGCCTCCCCCAAAGCCCTTTGCATGGCAGCGAGACTGCAATGAGGTGGTAAGCGTGACCGAACGCGATGCCTCTGCGGCCGGGGTAGCAGGGCCCGGAGCGAGCTATTACACCAGGCAGGCGACGGGGCTCGTGCGCGACATCTCCGTCGGCTCGAACATCGCCCTGAACGTCTCGTTCGTCTCGCTGCCGCTGGCCGCGCTGGTCGCGACGGAGGCGCCGTTTTCCTTCCCCGGCGCGAATCCGTTCTGGGTCACCGTCATCTGCGTCGTGCTCTGCATCGTCCCGACGCTGCTCTACGGCATGCTCACCAAGGTCATGCCGCGCTCCGGCGGCGACTATGTCTTCGTCAGCCGCACCCTAAGCCCCTGGCTCGGCTTCGCGGCGAACTTCAACATCAGCGCCTGGTACCTGCTCGTGATCGCCTACTTCGGCTACCTGCTAGCGCCGCTCGGATTCTCGCCCGCGTTCACCTCGCTCGGCGTGGCCACGCACAACAGCACGTTCCTGGCGTGGGGGGCGACGCTGGCCACCAGCAAGCCATGGGGTTTCGCGATCGGCGCCATCATCCTGGTGCTGTGCGCAATCCTGATGAGCCTGAGCCTGCGGCGAGCGCTCAAGATCTACGGCGTCCTCTTCCTGTTCTCACTGGTGTCCGTCGTGCTGTCGATCATCGTCCTGGCCATCCACGGCCGCAGCGACTTCATCAGCACGGTCACGCAGTACGGCGGCAACTACAACACGATCATCGCCGACGCGCACAAGGCCGGGTACGCCGGCAGCGTCGGGTTCAGCTTCAAGAACACCGTCCTGGCCATGCCGCTGGCGTTCGCCTCGTTCGGCTACGCGATCGTCAGCGCGTACGCCGGGGGCGAGGTCCGCTCGGCCCGCACCCGGTCGCTGCGCGCGATGCTGTACTCGCTTGCGATCTCCGGGGTGCTCGTCGCCGTGCTGATGGGCCTCGCGCTGCGGACGTTCGGGAACGACTTCCTGGGCTCGGCCACGTACCTGTCCAGCGCTGGGTCGAAGCTGTACCCGTTCTCCTCTCCGGCGTTCTTTTTCTTCTTCGTGTCGATGGTCGCGCATAACCCGGTCCTGATCGGGCTGATCAATATCTCGTACATCGCCGCCTACGTCGTCGCGCTCCCGGCCACGTTCCTGATCGTCAGCCGTAACCTGTTCGCCTGGTCCTTCGACCGCGTGCTGCCGGACAAGGTTTCCGACGTCAACCCCAAGACGCATTCGCCGATCATGGCAAACGTGATCATTCTCATCGCGACGCTGGTCTACCTCGTGCTGATCATCTGGGGAACGACCGGCTTCCTGGAAATCTTCTACACCGCCGGGCTGGCCGAGCTGCTGACCTTCTTCGTCGTCGCCGTCACCGGCATCCTGTTCCCGATCGTGCGGCGCGAACTGTACGAGCGATCGCCGATCCGTGGCACGATCCTGGGCATCCCGACGATCAGCCTGATCGGCATCGCGGCGCTGCTGATCTACGCGCTGTTCTTCTACCCGCTGGCGACGAACAACGTGCTCGGCGCGAACACCACGCTCGGCTGGACGATCACCGGGGTGATCGCCGGGATCGGTATCATCGGTTACCCGGTGTCGTACCTGGTTAACCGCGCCCGCGGCATCAACCTGAGCCTGGCGTTCAAGCAATTGCCGCCTGAATAGGAGTTCCGGCGTGTTCAGCCGCAAGAAGACCGACAGCCGGACCCGGTTGTTCTTCGCCACCGACATCCACGGATCAGAGATGTGCTTCCGCAAATGGCTGAATGCGGCGAGGGTCTACGAGCCCGACGTGCTGATCCTCGGCGGCGACGTGACCGGCAAGATGCTGATCCCGCTGGTCGCCCAGCCCGATGGCACGTGGCGCGGGTCCCTGCACGACCGGCCGGTGCAGGCGCGGAACAGCGAGGAACTGGCCGAACTGCACAAGCAGATCCGCGCGATGGGCCGCTACCCCGTCGTCGTGGACCCGGACGAAAAGGCCGAGCTGGACGCGAACCCCGACCGGCTGGACGCGGTGTTCCGGCAGGCCATGCGGGACACCCTCGCCCAGTGGGTCGCGCTCGCGGAGGAACGCCTGAGCGGACTTGGCATCCCGGCCTACGCGATGCTCGGCAACGACGACTTCGACGACCTGGCCGACGTGCTGCGCGGGTCGGAGATCGTGCACTACGCCGAGGACGGCATCTTCGAGCTGCCCGGCGGGTACGAGCTGCTGTCGATCGGCTACTCCACGCCGACGCCGTGGCACACCTCGCGCGAGCTCAGTGAGGCCGAGGTGCAGGCCAAGATCGACGACCTGGCCGCCCGGCTGCGCGACCCGGCGACCGCGATCTTCAACGTCCACTGCCCGCCCCATGACACGCACCTTGACCAGGCCCCGCAGCTCGACGACGACCTCCGGCCGGTCGTCGACGCCAGCGGCCTGCGGATGGCGTCGGTCGGGTCGACCGCGGTCCGCAGCTCGCTGGAGACCATCGAGCCGCTGCTCGGCCTGCATGGCCACATCCACGAGTCGGCCGCGGCGCAAAGGCTCGGCCGGACGCTGAGCGTCAACCCGGGTTCCGATTACCACGACGGCGTGCTCCGCGGCGTGATCATCGACCTCGATCCGGTCAAGGGCGTCAAGCGCTGGCAGATGGTGCAGGGCTGAGCCGATGGTCCAGGGCTGAGCGAGGAAAAGTGAGCGAGATCCTCTGGGTCAACCCGGTCGGCACAGGCGCCTTCGACGAGGAGACCAGCGACCTGATCGAGGCAATCCGCTCTCCTGGGCATCAGGCACGGATCCGCCACCTTGACCAGGGCCCGCCCCACCTGGAGTACCACCTGTACGAGCATGCAGCCTTCGTTCCGATGGAAAGGCTGATGCGCCAAGCCGAGCAGGACGGCTGCATCGCCGGAATTATCGGCTGCTTTTACGACGGCGGCCTGCGGGAGCTACGCGAGGCGTTGCGGATGCCCGTCGTCGGCATGGCCGAAGCGTCGCTGTACCTCGCCTGCAGCCTGGGCTACCGCTTCTCCATCATCGTCGGGCGGCGCAAGTGGATCCCGAAGATGACCGACAACGTCATCCTGTACGGGCTGGAACGGCGCCTGGCGTCGATGCGGTCGGTCGAGATGGGCATCCCCGACATCGCCGCGGATCCTGACCGTTTCTACGACCGCGTGCTGGAGGAGGGCCGGAAGGCGGTGGCCGACGACGGTGCCGAGGTCGTGGTCCTTTCGGAGATCACCTCGCCGGCGTTCTGGGCCAGAGCCAGGAACGAGCTGCCGGCGCCGATGATCGACCCGGGCGTCGCCTGCTGGAAGTGGGCCGAGCTGGTCGGCGACCTGTACGAGCGCCTCGGGCTCAGCCACTGCAAGCTCTACGGCTTCGAGCCACCGCCCGCCGAGCCGGCGGTCGCAGAACCACTGCCCGCCGAGCCGGCGGTCGCAGAGCCACCGCCCGCCGAGCCGGCGCCCGCCGAGACCGCGCGCTGAGCCCGTTGAGATCGAGTAGCGAAGGAAGGACGGAATGGGCCAGATCAAGACCGAAACCGATGTCGCGGATTTCCTGCGGGGCGCCGACTTCATGAGCGCCTCGGGCGGCGGAAACCCGGCCGTCCAGCATGGGCAGCTGCTCGAGGACCTCGCGGAGGGCCGCAGCATCGGGTTCGTGCCGCTGGCCGAACTCGACCCGGACGGTATCACCTTCTCGGTCTGCTACAGCGGCTCGATCGCCCCCGAGAGCTTCGACGACCCGGAGGAGCGAGCCGTGCGCCTTGGCGGCGGCAAGGTGTACGACCTTCCGTTCGTGCAGGCTGTTCGCCTGCTCGAAGACGAGCTCGGGGTTAGCTGTGCCGGGCTCGTCTCCATCGAGATCGGCGGGATCAACACCGGCGCGATCCTCAGCGCGGCGTCACGGCTCGGCCTGCCGCTGGTCGACGGTGATTACTCAGGTCGCGCGATCCCTGAACTGCACGCGACGGCCCTGCACGTCTTCGGAGTCGACCCGCTTCCGATGGCCTGCGTCGATTTTTTCGGGAACGAAGTCATCCTTCGGCGCTCGCCGTCTGACGCATGGGCGGAGCGCATCGGCAAACACCTTGCCCTGGCATCGCTCGGCATGATTGCCTGCGCGTTCGCCGCGGTGCCGGCCAGCGAGACGGCCAAGATGTACGTGCCCGGCACGCTCTCGGAGTGCCTCAGCCTCGGCCGAGCCATCCGGGAAGCCCGCGACAACGGCCGGGACCCGGTCGAGGCTGCGGCCAAGGCGCTGGACGGGTGGGTCCTGTTCCGCGGCACCGTGTCGGGGCGCGACTGGGCCAACACCGGCTACATGGAAGGCACCCATGAGCTGACCGGGACCGGCGAGTTCGCCGGGCACAAGCTCAAGGTGTGGTTCCGCAACGAGAACCACGTCAGCTGGCTGGACGGAGAGCCCTGGGTGGCCAGCCCTGACCTGATGGAGTTCTGCGATCCGGCCACCGGCGAGCCGCTGGTGAATACCTACCTCGAGCTGGGACAGGACATCGCGGTGGTCGGCCGCCGCCGCCGCGACGCGTTCGACTCCCCGGCCGGACTCGGCGCGCTCGGGCCGGGGCACTTCGGCTTCGACCTGGAGTTTCGCGGCATCGAGACGCTGCTGTGATCGGGGCGCTGCCGTGATCCAGGCACTGCCGTGATCGAGCGGGCGACGGCGGTGCTGCACGCGCTTGCCCGCTCCGACGTCGGCGCGCTGGACCGGCTCTGTCGCGACGATGTCCTCATCTGGGGGACCGACGAAGACGAGGCGTGGCACGGGAAGGCGGCCGTGCTCCGCGCGGTCCGCGGCACCTACGACCTGAGCGCACGCTGGCTGGGCGAGCCGGTC
>JASHUE010000656.1:0-5672 GCA_030040195.1 Streptosporangiaceae bacterium
CGTGCACGTCAGCCCGCCGGCACGGTCAGGGGCCGGCCCGCCAGCCATCCGGTGATCAGCTGCAGCACGCCCACACCGAGCAGCACCACGATCGATGCGCTCCAGCCGCCGGTGACGGTATGCAGGAGGCCGATCAGCAGCGGCCCGGTGCTCGCGATGAGGTAGCCGGCCCCCTGGGCGAAAGCCGACAGCGACGCGGCGGTTACGGGATCGGGCGCGCGGGCCATCGTGTAGTAAATGCCGAGGGCGAGGCATGCGCCCTGGCCGAATCCGAGTAGTACCACGAATGCCGGTGCCAGCCCGGTCGGGGCGAAGCCTGCGCCCGCCAGTCCGATCCCGGTCATGACCATCGACACGACCGCCAGCCAGCGCTGGTCCCTGGCCCGCTGCGCCAGCACGGGGAACGCCAGGGCGGTCACGGCGTTGCCGAGGTTCATCAGCGCGAGCAGGCCGCCCGCGGAGGCGGCGCTCACGCCGCGATCCCTGAACATCGTCGGGAACCAGGAAAGCGCCGCGTAGTAGGCCAGGCTCTGCAGGCCCATGAACAAGGTCACTTGCCAGGCCAGCGCGTGCCTGCGCATGGCCAGCGCCCCGGCCTGGCGGGCCTGACCACTCTCCGGCATCGTCCGGAAACGCAGCTGGGGCAGCCAGATGAGCAGGGCGATGACCGCGGGACCGGCCCACAGGCCGAGGATCAGGCGGGTGGCCGGGAGTCCCCCACCCGCGGCCGTGAATACCGGCACCGCCAGCGCCGAGGCGGTGATTGCCCCCGCTGTCAGCGCGAGGAGGTAGAGCCCGATCACCAGGCCCGCCCGGTCCGGCATGCGGCGCTTGACCAGGCTCGGCAGCAGCACGTTCATCAGCGCGATTCCGGCGCCGGCAATGATCGTGCCGGGGAATAGCAGGGCCGAGGGCGCCAGGCTGCGCAGCACCAGGCCGACCACGATCAGCAGGAGCGCTGCGCACAGCACCCGCTCCTCGCCGTACCGCCGGCTGAGCGGCGCCCCAGAGCCGGAGAAGACGCCGAAGCACAGCACTGGCACGGCCGCGAGGACAGCCAGGCCGCCAGCGGAAATATGCAGGACCGACTGCAGCTCGGGAAAGACCGGCGGCAAGCCGGTGATCGTGGACCGCAGGTTGAAGGCCAGCGCGAAGATGCCGGTGACCAGGAGCGCTCCGCCAGCCGCCCGCAGGCCAGCCCGCCTGCCCGAGGCCGGCGCCTGCCCGATCTGCATGTACCTCCCGGCCTCGCTCACGTAAGAAGGATCCGCCGCGGCGGCCAGGTCCGGATCCGCCAGAACCTCGCCAGGCCCGCCCCGGCAGCCTATCCAGCCCGGCGCGACCGCTCGCCCGGCCGGGCCGGTCCGGTGACGAGGCCGGCCAGGCACGGCTGTCGGCGGTGCCTGATACTAAGGGCGGCATGACAGGCGACGAACCGGCACGTGACTCCATGCGCGACCAGGCCGAGGCCTGCCTGCGGGTCCTGGCCGGTCCCGACGCGCGGCTACGGGACGATCAATGGACCGCGATCCGCGCCCTGGTGGCCGATCATGTTCGGGCTCTGGTCGTGCAGCGGACCGGATGGGGCAAGTCCGCCGTCTACTTCGCGGCCACCGCGCTGCTGCGAGCCAGGGGCGCCGGCCCGTCGGTCATCGTTTCACCGCTGCTCGCGCTCATGCGCAACCAGATAGCAGCGGCCGAGCGAGCCGGGATCAGAGCCCGCACGGTCAACTCGGTCAACATCGACCAGTGGGACGAGGTCTACGCCGAGGTCGCGGCCGGCCAGGTCGACGTGCTGCTGGTCAGCCCCGAGCGGCTCAACAACCCCGATTTCCGCGATCTGATCCTGCCCAAGCTGATTGCGACCGCCGGGCTGCTCGTCGTCGACGAGGCGCACTGCATCTCCGACTGGGGGCACGACTTCAGGCCCGACTACCGGCGGCTGCGGACGCTGCTGACGGGGCTGCCGCCCGGCGTGCCGGTGCTCGCGACCACCGCCACGGCTAACGAGCGCGTCAGCCGCGACGTCGCCGAGCAGCTGGCGGCGGGCTACGACGGCGAGACTCTTGTCCTGCGCGGCTCGCTCGACCGGGACAGCCTGCACCTGGCTGTCGTCCGGCTGCCCTCGGCCCAGCAGCGCCTGGGCTGGCTGGCCGAGCACCTAGGCGAACTGCCGGGCTCGGGGATCGTCTACGCGCTGACGGTCGCCGCGGCCCGCGAGGCCGCCTCGTTCCTGCGTGCGCGGGGCAGCAACGTTGCGTCCTACACCGGCCAGGACGATCCGGCCGGCCGGCAGTCAGCCGAGGACGCGCTCCTGGCCGGCGAGCTTAAGGCCCTGGTCGCCACCAGCGCCCTGGGCATGGGGTTCGACAAGCCCGATCTCGGCTTCGTCGTGCACCTGGGCGCACCGCAGTCACCGATCGCCTACTACCAGCAAGTCGGCCGGGCCGGGCGCGCGCTGGATCACGCCGACGTGATCCTGCTGCCCGGCCGTGAGGACGCCGACATCTGGGCCTACTTCGGATCGCTCGCGTTCCCGCCGGAGCCGGTCGTGCGTCACACGCTAGCCGTGCTGGCCGCGTCAGGACGGCCGCTGTCGACCGCCGCGATCGAGGCCAGGGTCGACTTGTCCCGCACCAGGCTCGAGACGATGCTGAAGGTCCTGGATGTCGACGGGGCGGTGCGGCGGGTCACCGGCGGCTGGATGACCACGGGAGCACCGTGGGTCTACGACGCCAGCCGCTACGCCCGCGTCGCTGCAGAGCGGGCCAACGAGCAGCGGGCCATGCTCGGCTACATCGCCACGACCGGCTGCCGGATGGAGTACCTGCGGCGCCAGCTCGACGACCCAGCCGCCGCCCCCTGCGGCCGCTGTGACAACTGCACGCACCGCCCCTGGCCAGAGACGGTGGCCGAGACGGCGGCGTCTGCGGCCCGCGATCACCTGCTCCGGCCCGGCATCGAGATCCAGCCGCGCAAGATGTGGCCGACCGGCATGCCGGAACTCGGGATAGAGGTCTCCGGCAAGATCAGCCCGGAGCTATCAGCCGGGCCGGGCCGCGCGCTGGGCAGGCTGACCGACCTCGGCTGGGGGCCCCGGCTGCGGGGGCTGCTGGCCGGCGACGCGGCCCGGCGGGCAGTTCCGGACGGACCGCTACCTGAGGGACCGGTGCCCGATGGACCGGTGCCCGACGACGTGCTGGCGGCCGTGGTCACGGTGCTGACTACCTGGAACTGGGAGCAGCGTCCGGCCGCCGTCGTCGCCCTGCCGTCAAGGACAAGGCCGCACCTCATCGCCAGCCTGGCCAGCCGGCTGGCGAGAATCGGCCGGATCCCGCATCTGGGCACGCTGGACTTCGCCGGGAAGGCCAGCCCGGCGCGCCAGCACAACAGCGCGCAGCGACTGCGCGCGGTCTGGAACGACATCGCGGTGCCGGAGGCCATCCTGGCCGAACTGCCCGGCCTGAGCGGGCCCGTGCTTCTGGTCGACGACATCATCGAGACGGGCTGGACGATGACAGTCGCGAGCATGCGGCTGCGCGAGGCCGGAGCCCCGGCAGTGCTGCCGCTCGTGCTCGCAACGACGGCCGGCTGATCACAGGCAAGTGCCCGTCGCGCCGCCATGTCCGCCGCGCTACCCTGTGCACATGACCGCTTCGCAAACCCTCCTCCTCCCTAGGCCGCGATGACGCAGTAAGTCACCGCGGCCGCCCCTCATGCAGTGAGGGGCTTTTTTATTTCCCGGCCAAGCACAAGGCAGCCAGAGCGAAGGGCAACGACGCCATGAGCGAGCAGCAGCAGGCGCACGTGAGCGCGACCACGACACCGGCCGTGCCCGCCGACGACCACCCGCAGTTCCGGTATGACGCGCGCCTTGCCGAGCAGATCGAGCTGTCTTGGCAGGACCGGTGGGCGGCGGCCCGGACGTTCTACAGCCCCAACCCGTGCGGCCCGCTGGCCGACGGGTTCGACCGGGTTGCCGGCGAGCCGAAGTTCTTCGTGCTGGACTTCTTCCCGTACGCCAGCGGCACCGGCATCCACGTCGGCCACCCCGAGGGCTACATCGCCACGGACGCGTTTGCCCGGTACCTGCGGATGACCGGTCGCCACGTGCTGTACGCGATGGGCTTCGACTCGTTCGGGCTGCCGGCCGAGCAGTACGCGCTGGGTACCGGCGAACACCCGCAGGTCACCAGCCGCCGCAACAGCGACAACATGCGCGCGCAACTGCGGCGGCTGGGCATGGGCTACGACCCGCGGCGCAGTGTCGAGACCACCGATCCCGGCTATTACCGCTGGACGCAGTGGATCTTCAAGCAGATCTTCAACAGCTGGGTGGACGAGCGGACCGGCCTAGCCCGCCCGATTGAGGACCTAGTCGCCGAGTACTCCTCGGGTCAGCGGGCGGTGCCGGACGGCAGACCCTGGGCCGGGCTGGCCCGCATGGAACGGCGTCAGCTTATTGACGAGCGGCGCCTGGCTTACATCGCGGAGGAGCCCGTCAACTGGTGCCCCGGCCTGGGCACGGTGCTGGCGAACGAGGAGGTCACCAACGAGGGTCGTAGCGACATCGGCGACTTCCCCGTCTACCGCCGCCCGCTGCGGCAGTGGATGCTGCGGATCACGGCGATGGCCCAGCGGCTGGCCGACGATCTGGACCTGGTGGATTGGCCGGACAATGTGAAGCTGCTGCAGCGCAACTGGATCGGCGCCAGCGACGGTGCCATCATCAGCCTGTCCCTGGCCGGCCCCGCACGCGGGCGGGTCGATGTGTTCACGACACGGCCGGACACTCTGTACGGGGCCACCTATCTGGTGCTGGCACCCGAGCACCCGCTCGTCGACGTCCTGGTGTCCGACGACTGGCCGGAGGGCACGCCGGCGACATGGTGCTACCGGGAGGGTTGCGCCGGCGATGATGACGGCCGGCCTCGGGCGGCCGTCGACCGTTACCGCGCGGCGGCGGGCAGGCTGACCGACCGGCAGCGGCTGGCGGGCGGCAGCACCAAATCCGGGGTGTTCACGGGCGGGTATGTCGTGAACCCGATCACGGATGAGCGCATGCCGGTGTTCGTGGCCGACTACGTGCTGATGGGCTACGGCACCGGCGCGATCATGGCGGTACCCGCGCATGATCAGCGCGACCTGGAGTTCGCCCGCGAGTTCGGGCTGCCGGTGCGGACGGTGATCGAGCCACCGGCGGGCTGGTTTGCCGACCATCACATCAGTCTGGGGACTCCGTCGGCGCAGTGGCCGGCCGCCTTCGATGGCGACGGGGCCTACGTGGAGGCGCCCGGTCCGCAGCTGGCCGGCCTGAACACCGCGGCGGGCGTGGAGGCTGCCGTTGCCTGGCTGGTGCGCGCCGGCCACGGCCGCGCCGCCCGGAGCTACCGGATGCGGGACTGGCTGTTCTCGCGGCAGCGGTACTGGGGCGAGCCGTTCCCGATCGTGTATGACGACAGCGGCCTGCCGCTAGCCCTGCCCGACGACGCGCTGCCCGTGCTGCTGCCCGAGATGAGCGACTTCCGGCCCGAGCCAGACCAGGACGAGGCCAGCGAGCCGGTGCCGCCGCTGGCCCGGGCGACGGAGTGGGCCACGGTCGAGCTGGACCTGGGTGAGGGCATCCGGCGCTACCGGCGCGAGCTGAACACCATGCCGCAGTGGGCCGGGTC
>JASHUE010000657.1:0-4179 GCA_030040195.1 Streptosporangiaceae bacterium
GGGCCAGCGACCCGTCAGCCCGGCCGACGCGCTGGCCGGCTTGCTCCTGACGGCCGGCGTTGCCGCGCAGCAGATCCCGCCCGGCGTGGAGGCTCGTGCGGGCCGGTGGCGTGATCACATTGCGGGCAAGAAGATCCTCTTGCTGCTGGACGACGCGGGCGGGCACGAGCAGGTTCGGCCACTGCTGCCGGGCACCCCTGGCAGCCTGGTCCTGGTCACCAGCCGCCGCCGGCTGATGGCTCTCGAGGACTCCGCAGTGATCAGCCTCGGCACCATGCGTCCTGCTGAGGCGGTGACGCTGCTGGCCCGGCTTGCCGCCCGGACCGATCTGAGCTCTGAAGCGGGCCCGGCCGGGGACATAGCCCGGCTGTGCGGATACCTGCCGCTCGCCATCGGGATGCTCGCCCGGCAGCTTCGGCATCATCCTGCCCGCAGCGGTGCGGAGCTCGCCGTCGGCCTCGCGGCAGCCCGGGATCGGCTGGCCGTCATGCGCGCGGAGAACCTGTCGGTCGCGGCCGCGTTCGATTTGTCCTACGCCGACCTCAGCGAGGCTCAGCAGCGGCTGTTCCGCCGGCTCGGCCTGACCCCTGGCACGGACATCGACGCGTACGCCGCGGCCGCCCTCGACGACACCAGCCTGGAGAACGCCCGCGGCCAGCTCGATGAGCTGTACGACCATCATCTGATCACCGAGCCGGCGCCCGGCCGCTACCTGCTGCATGACCTGCTGCGTGAATACGCCCGCGCGCTCGCCGACGCCGGCGACACCGCGGACGCACACGCCGCGGCCGCCCGAGTGGTGAACTACTACGCCCACGTCGCCGCGGCCGCCAGCCGGCACATCCCCACGTGGACCACCGCCGGCGGACGCCTGCCGCCGACCAGCCCGCCGGCCAGCGCCCCGCAGCTCGCCACCTCCAGCGAGGCAGCCGCCTGGCTCGAATCTGAGCGCACCAACCTGCACGCGGCCGTCGACTACGCCGCCACCCAGAAGATGCCTCTGCATGCCATCGCCATCGCTGCCGCAATGGGCGGTTTCCTCCGAGCCCGCGGCCACTGGGACCAGGCCGCAAGGCAATATCAGACGGCCCTCATCGCGGCCCGTGAGGCCGGGGACCTGCCCGGCCAGGCCGGCGTGCTCGACGAGCTGGGTCTCCTGCAGCAGCTGACCAATGACTACCCGGCCGCCACCGCCCACCTGGCCGAGTCGATCGGGCTTTTCCGGGATCTCGGCGACCTCCGCGGCCAGGCCTACGCCCTCAACCACCTGGGTCTGGTGCAGGTGGACATGGCGGATTACCCGGCTGCGGCCGCGAGCCACCGGCGGGCGCTGGAGCTGGCCCGCGACGCCAGGGATCAGCTCGCCGAAGCAGTCTCCCTCATCGATCTGGGCCTGGTGCAGCAGATGACCGGCGACTACCAGGCCGCCAGCGCCAGCTACGAGCAGGCGCTGCCCCTGGTCCGCAGCGCTGGGTCAGCCTTCGACGAGGCCGACGCGCTGTGTGAGCTCGGCGCCGTGCGGCGGCTGACAGGGGACTATCCGGCCGCCATCACGTGCGAGCGCCAGGCCCTGGACCTGTTCCGTCACCTCGGCGACCGGCTCGGCCAGGCATGGGCCCTTGATGAGCTCGGCCTGGTGCATCAGCTGACCGGCGACTATCGGGCCGCCGCCGCCTGCCTGGCCGAGGCCATTGAGTTGTTCCGCGACCTGGGCGACCGGCACGGCCTGGCCAAGGTGTTGAACAGCCTCGGCGAGCTATCGCTGCGAACCTCGGCGGCGCAGGAAGCCCGAAACCGTCACGCTGAGGCGCTTGCCATCGCCCGCGAGCTTGGCACACCGGGTGAGCAAGCACGGGCGCTGGAGGGAATAGGCCGCAGCCTTCTTCCCGGGGATCCCGCCGAAGCTGCCGCGCACCTGCGGCAAGCCCTGGAGATCTATCAGAAGATCGGGGCGCCCGACGCCCGACGCGTGCGGGACACGCTCGAGGGCCAGAGCCTCTGAGAAGCAAAGCTCGGCCCTCGAGCATCTTTCCGTCAGTTCCCTCGCCGCGCGGCCATGCGCCGGCGGTCGTCCTCGATAAGGGGGACGCCGGCCAGGGTTCCGGCCGTGCCGTTGAGCAGAGCCTGAGCGTTCAGCAGGGCCCACACCCGAATCCCCGCCCGGTGGCGACGGCCACGCTTGCCACTCGCCGTCGGTGCCCGGCCTTCGGTCTCGCATATCTGGGAAGTTCTCCAGATCTGGGTAACAGTCACCGTGTCTGCCCTTCTGTGTCGTCTGGCTGACTCCACGGTCGCCAAAGATCGCGGAAGGCACCACACGTGCCGGCCCACAGGAGTGCCCACAGGATCGGCAGTCGCAGATTGCCCGGGCTGCGATACTGAGGCGTGGCTGAGGTGCGGCGCTGGATCTTGCATGTGGATCTGGACCAGTTCATCGCGGCCGTGGAGGTACTGCGCCGGCCCGAACTGCGCGGCCGGCCGGTCGTCGTCGGCGGCGATGGCGACCCGACCAAGCGGGGGGTCGTCGCCACCGCGTCCTACGAGGCCCGCCTGCGCGGCGTGCACTCCGGGCTGCCCATGCGCACGGCAGCCCGGCGCTGCCCCGACGCCGTGTTCCTGCCCTCCGACCGCGCCACCTACGAGGAGGCATCCGCGCAGGTCATGGCGGTGCTGCGCGAACTGAGCCCGGTCACGGAGGTGATGGGCTGGGACGAGGCGTTCCTCGCGGCCGAGACCGACGAGCCGGAGTCGTTCGCTCGGCAGGTGCAGGACCGGGTCGCCGCGGCAACGCAGCTCGAGTGCAGCGTCGGCATCGGCGAGAACAGGCTCCAGGCCAAGCTGGCCACTGGTTTCGGCAAGCCGGCCGGGGTATTCCGGCTCACGTCGTCGAACTGGTTCGAGGTGCTCGGCGAGCAGCCTGTCAGCGCGCTGTGGGGCATCGGCGCGAAGACCGCACACAAGCTGGAAGGACTCGGCATCGCTACCGTCGCGCAGCTGGCCAGCGCCGACGTCGCCGCGTTGGCCGCCCGCTTCGGGCCGACGAACGGCCCGTGGCTGGCGCTGACCGCGCGCGGGATCGGCTCGACCGAGGTCAGCGCTGATCCGTACGTGCCCAGGTCCCGGAGCCGAGAGGTCACATTCCAGCGGGACCTCGCCGACTGGGACGAGGTCCGCGGCGAAGTTGTCAAGATCGCCGACCAGGTGACCGCCGACGTGCTGGCCGAACGCCGGCCAGCGATCAGGATTGTCGTTAAAGTCAGGTACAAGCCGTTTTTCACCAGCACGCACGGAGTGCCGCTCGCCGAGCCGACCAGCGACCGGGCCGTGATCGAGGAGGCGGCACTGGCCGCACTGGAGAGGTTCGCCGACCGGCGTCCGGTCAGGCTGCTCGGAGTTCGCGCCGAGTTCGCCGAGGAGGACGCGAGGTAGCGAGCGTGCCCGGCCACGGCCCGGCCTCGTTCCGGTAAGAAAGCTGTCCGCCGGTGTCACAGGGCGCCGGCGTATCTCGTCTTCGCGTGTGATTGATTTCTGAATGACAGCCGGAGGGGCTGAACTCGCGATGCGCGTGCTTGTGGTCGGGGCAACTGGAGCGATCGGCCGGCAACTGGTGCCGCAGCTGGTCACGGCCGGGCACCAGGTCGGTGCGACGACTCGCAGTCAGGCCAAGCTGGACTCGCTGCGCGGGGCCGGTGCGCAGCCATACCTGCTCGACGGGCTCGACGCCGAGGCGGTCGGCCAGACCGTCGCGCGGGCGGAGCCTGAGGTCGTCATTCACGAGATGACCGCGATCCCGGCGAACCTCAACCTGCGGCGCTTTGACGTGTCGTTCGCGGCCACTAACCGGCTGCGAACCACCGGGCTCGATCACCTACTGGCTGCTTCCGAAGCGCAGGGGGTGCGCCGGTTCATCGCCCAGAGCTACGCGGGATGGCCGAACGCCAGGTCGGGCGGGCCGGTGAAATCGGAGGACGATCCGCTCGATCCCGCTCCGCCGCGCGCGCAAGCGGAGTCGATCTCCGCCATCAAATACCTGGAGCGGGCAGTTCTGGACGCGCCGATCGAGGGAGTCGTGCTGCGCTACGGCAGCCTGTACGGACCCGGCGCGTCGGAGGCCTTGACCGGCCTGCTGCGGCGCAGGCAGGTGCCGGTGATCGGCAATGGCGCCGGCGTCTGGTCGTT
>JASHUE010000658.1:0-2951 GCA_030040195.1 Streptosporangiaceae bacterium
GACCGCCGTGCTCGGCCGCAGCGTCTCCATTGAGCACGTGCCCGCCGGGCCCGCCAGGGACCTGAGCGAGGAACAGGCCGCCCGCCACATGCCGGAGATGGCGGCCCGTCTGGCCGCTCAGTGGCAGGTGAACAGGCCGGATGTCGTACACGCGTTTGGCTGGGTCGGCGGCCTGGCCGCTCTCGGCGCCGTCCGCGGCACGGATATCCCGATCGTGCAGACCTTCGGTTCCCTGGCCGCCGCGGAGCGCCGCCACGGCGGTATCAACGTCTGCGCCAGCCGGATGCGCCTCGAAACCCTCATCGGCCGCAAGGCGGCCGCCGTCCTGGCCAGCTCGTCCGACGAGGCCGCTGATCTGGCGAGGATGGCGGTGCCCAGGCCCGCGATCAGGGTGATCCCGGCCGGAGTGGACACCGACGTCTTCACGCCGGACGGCAAGCGCGCGACGCGCTCCGGCAAGGTCCGGCTTGTCGCCGTGGCCGGATCGGACCAGGCGCCGGGGCTGCGCGCGGTTGTCCGGGCGATGGCGCAGGTGCCAGGGGCCGAGCTGGTCATAGCCGGCGGTCCCGGCGGCCGGCAGCTGCCGAGGACCGGGCCGTTCCGCGAGCTGGCCCAGCTGGCAACGGAACTGAAGGTCCGCAGCCGGCTGACCTTCGCGGGCGAACTCGGCCCGGCGCGGCTGGCGGCACTGCTGCGGTCGGCTGACGTGGTCATCAGCGCAGCGCCGTACGAGCCGTCAGGTACCGCCGCGATTCAGGCGATGGCCTGCGGCACGCCGGTCATCGTGTCCGCGGTGGGCGGGCACGCCGACGCCGTGATCGACGGCACGACCGGCTTGCTCATCGCCCCCGACCACGCTGGCATGCTGGCGCACCGGCTCCGGCGGCTGCTGGCTACGCCCGCGCTCCTGACCGCCTTCGGGATCGCCGCCGCCGATCGGGCCCGGTCGCGGTATTCCTGGGATCGAATCGGCCGCGAGACGTCCGCCGCCTACGAGCGCTGCCTGCCAGGCCGCGCCGCCGCCGAGGAAGCCGCGGAGGGCGAAGCCGAGGAAGAGCTCGAGGCCGTGGCGGTCAACGCGTAAGACCCCGGGCCCCCGGATAGCCGGGAGGGTCCGCGCTGGCCGGCTGGCGCGACGTCCAGGCCGGGCAAGTCCGGGCAGCATGCTTGACTTGCCCTGCCGCTTTCCCCGGCTCGGCGGACTCGGGCAGGCGGCCGAGGCCGGGCACGGTGCCGCCTCGTTCCGGTCTAAATGGGGTTTTGCCTGGTGGACGTCACGGAGCAAGTACTGCTGGCGGACTACACGACACTGCGCCTCGGCGGTCCGGCCGCCCGGTTCGCCGCCGCCGACAGCGACGATCAGCTGGTCGCCCTGGTCAGGGACTCCGACGCCGAGGGCGAGCCGGTACTGGTTCTCGGCGGCGGCAGCAACCTGGTGGTGGCCGACGAGGGATTCCCCGGCGTCGTGGTGCAGGTAGCCAGCAGCGGGATCAGCGTGGCACGCCGCGCCGACGCGGTCGAGCTGACGGTCGGGGCGGGCCAGGACTGGGACGAGCTCGTGCAGTGGTCGGTGGCCGAGGGCCTGTCGGGGATCGAGTGCCTGTCCGGCATTCCCGGCGTGACCGGGGCGACCCCGATTCAGAACGTCAACGCCTATGGCCAGGAGGTCGCCCAGACCATCACCGGCGTGCGCGCTTACGACCGGCTGCTCGATCAGGTCGTGCTGCTGACCGCGGCGCAGTGCGAGTTCGGCTACCGGACCAGCATGTTCAAGCGACACGCGAGTGCAGGGCGCGGGGCGGCGCTCAACCCGGCGGCCGCGACGGGCCGGCACGTCGTGCTCAGCGTCACGTTGCGGCTCGCGGCCGACCCGCTGTCGGCCCCCATCAGGTACGCCGAGCTGGCGCGCCGGCTCGCTGTCACCGAGGGTGACCGGGTACCGCTCGCGGCCGCGCGAGAGGCCGTGCTGGAGCTGCGCCGGGGCAAGGGAATGGTGCTCGATCCGGCGGACCCGGATACGCGCAGTGCCGGCTCGTTCTTCACGAACCCGGTGATCTCGGCGGGCCAGTTCGAAGATCTTGAGGCCAGGGCCGCGGCGCGGTTGCCTGGCGATAGGACTGACCTCCGGATTCCGCACTGGAAGGAGGGGAACGAGGCGTCGGCGGTCAAAGTGTCGGCCGCCTGGCTCATCGAGCAGTCCGGCTTCCGCAAGGGCTTTCCTGGCGAAGGCGCGGCGGTGCGCATCTCAGCCAAGCACACGCTCGCCCTGACTAATCCAGGGTCTGGCACCACCGCAGGCTTGATCGCGCTCGCGCGCGAGGTCAGGGAGGGCGTTCTGGATGCATTCGGCATCGAGCTGGTGAACGAGCCCGTGCTGGTCGGAGTGCAGTTGTAGGCGCCTGCGGTCAGCGCGCAACAGCCACCGGCGAACCTAGCTGACCCGTCAGTCGCCGTTAGCCAGCCAATCGTCGATCCCGGCCGTCAGCTTCTGCTGCAGGCCGGCAGGCGCGGCGGAGCTGCGAACCGATATTCGGGCCAGGTTGGCTAGCTCGTCATCCGTCAGGCCATGTGCCCTCCTGGCCAGTTCATACTGTGCGGCTAGCCGCGGCCCGAACAGCAACGGGTCATCCGCGCCGAGCGCAACCAGAACCCCGGCGTCGAGCAGCGCTCGCAGCGGTACGTCCTGAGGACTGGCGGCGACGCCGAGGGCGACGTTCGAGATCGGGCAGACCTCGAGGGTGACCCCGGCGACCGCGATCTGGTGCAGCAGTTCCGGCTCGCAGGCCGCGGTGACGCCGTGCCCAATCCGGTCGGCATGAAGCTCGTCGAGACAGGCGCGGACGCTAGCCGGGCCGACTAGTTCGCCGCCGTGCGGGACAAGCCGCAGGCCCGCTTTCGCCGCAATCCTGAAGGCCGGGGCGAACTCCGCGACCATGCCCCGGCGTTCGTCG
>JASHUE010000659.1:0-2797 GCA_030040195.1 Streptosporangiaceae bacterium
TGGACGAGAGCGGGGTACACCATCAGGAAACCAAGGCCGGCGCTTGACCTCGTGCCACTGCCCGACCGCGCGGCGCCGGTAACGAGCAGCGGCCTTGCTCGTACCGGACAGGGGCATTGCGGCGGGACGACTCGCATTTTGCCGTTTGCCGACGGACCGGGCCGGGGTGGAAACCTTAGCCGTTGAAACGGTCGGTAGTGGGTAGATTACACTTGGTACACGAGCATGGGCGCCGCTGCAGCCGATGCCCGTCACTGTCCGGTGATAGCGACTCGGGGGGAGACGTCACCATGACAATGCAGGCCGAAGAACTCCTCGGCGCTCAGGTAACAGGCGCTGACGGCAAGGTAGTTGGCACCGTCGAGCAAGTATTCAGGGACGACGTGGACGGGACGCCGGCGTGGGCTCGGGTCCGGTCTGGCAAGACGGGCCGCTTCGTGCCGCTCGGCAGCAGCCAGGTCACCAAGGACGGCCTTAGCGTCCCGTTCGACTCGCAGAAGATCATGGGCGGCCCGAATATCGACGCCGGCCAGCACATGTCGGCTGCGCAGGCGGAGGAACTCAGCCGTTACTACGGCCTGACGGTACCCAGCCAGGCCCCGCCCCAGGACCAGACGCAGCCGCAGGACCAGATGCAGGCCCAGGGCCAGGCGCAGGCCCAGGGTCAGACCCAAGGGCAAGCCCAGGAGCAGGCCCAGCCACAGTCACAGCAGCGTCCGATGACCGACGACTGGCTCGTCCGGCAGGAGGAGCGACTCCAGGTCGGCACGGAGATGCTGGAGACCGGCCACGTGCGGCTGCACAAGTACGTCGACACCGAGCCGATCGAGCAGACCGTGCACGTGTTCCACGAGGAGTACGACGTGGAGCGCATTCCGATCACGGCCGATGAGCGCATCAGCGGCAACATCGCCGAGGGCGAGCAGGAGATCATCCTGCACGAGGAGCGCGCCGTGCTGCGCAAGGAAGTCATCCCGGTCGAGCGGGTCAGGCTGCTCGCCAAGCGGGTCGATGAAGACAAGACCTACCGGGACGAGGTCCGCCGCGAGCGGATCGAGATCGAGCCTGACCAGCAGATGACGACCAGCGGAACCGGGTCCGGCTCGAAGCGCTAACCAGGTCAAGGCCGCGGTTAAGCACGCGGCCAGCGGCCCCCGGTCCAGGCGGACCGGGGGCCTTTCCGCGTCGGGCGGCCGGCCGCGGGCTAGCGCTTGCGCGCCACCGTCAGCCCGTCGCCGATCGACAGCAGGACCAGGTCGACGCGCTCGTCGCCGAGGGCATGGTCGTTGAAGGCCCGCACCGGCACCCGCTCGTCGGGAATGGCCGGGTCGGCCACGCGGCCGCTGGACAGCGTGTTATCGGCCAGGATCAGGCCGCCGGGCCTGATCCTGGGCACGACCTCGTCCCAGTAACCGATATATCCGGGCTTATCGGCGTCGATGAAGGCGAGGTCGAAGACGGCAGTCTCCGGCAGCGCCCGCAGGGTCTCAAGGGCCGGCCGGAGCTGCAGGTCAATGCGGTCCGCGAGGCCAGCCCGCTGCCAGTACCTGCGGGCCATCGAGGTCCACTCCTCGCTGACATCGCAGCAGGTCAAGTGTCCGCCGTCGGCGAGCCCGCGGGCGATGCAGATGGCGGAGTACCCGGTGAACGTGCCGATCTCGATGGCCCGGCGCGCGCCCGCCAGCCGGGTCAGCATGGTCATGAAGGCGCCCTGCTCGGGACCGATCTGCATGACAGCCGCGTCCTGGAAGGTGCTGCGGGTCTCGGTGGCCAGGTCAATGAGCACCGAGTCGGGCCTCGCGCTGTGCGCGGTCACATAATCTTCCAGCTCAGGGCTGAGCCAGTCGCTTCGTCTCGTCATGTTCCGGCATGCTAGCCGAGTGCAAATTCCCGCCCGGATCGGGAATTGCTGGCCGACCCCGAGGTGGGCGAGCACGCGCGCCTCATCCGGCGGCCCTGGACGAACGCTCCATCCAGAGCCGGGCAGCGGCAGAAACCGAATAGTCTCGTGGGCATGCCGAAGCATGCCCACCTGCTGAGCTTCATCCCGAGCCCGTCGATCAACGGGTTCCACCTCGGGCCGCTGTACATCCACTTCTACGGGCTGATGTATGTCGTCGCGATCACGCTGGCGATCATCATCACCAGGCGGCGGTGGAGTGCTGTCGGCGGCAACGCCGACCTGGTCTATGACGTCGCCATCTGGGCGGTGCCGATCGGCCTGATCGGGGCCAGGGCCTACGCCGACATTACGACTCCGTCGGTGATACCCCCGCACTGGTGGGGCGTGTTCGCCATCTGGAACGGCGGCCTCGGCGTCTGGGGTGGCATCGCCGCCGGGGCGGCGGCCGGGATCTGGCGGGTCCGCCGGGCCGGCGCCAGCGCCGGGCTGTTCGCCAACGCCATAGCTCCCGGGCTGCTGGTGGCCCAGGCGGTCGGCCGGATCGGCAACTACTTCAACCAGGAGCTGTTCGGCAAGCCGACGACCCTGCCGTGGGCTCTGGAGATCTCCGTGGCGCACCGCCCGTCGGCGTACCTGGGATACTCCACGTTCCAGCCGACATTCCTGTACGAGCTGATCTGGGATCTGGCCCTGGCGGCCTTCCTGGTCTGGCTCGGGCATCACAGGAAGATCAAGCCATGGGGCCTGTTCGCCCTCTACGTGGCCGGCTACTCGGCCTTCCGCATCTTCGAGGAGACCCTCAGGGTCGACACCTCGGAGCACTTCCTCGGCCTGCGGCTGAACTTCTACGTGGCCACCGTGCTGACCGTGATCGGCCTGGCGTGGTTCGTACGC
>JASHUE010000660.1:0-5192 GCA_030040195.1 Streptosporangiaceae bacterium
CCCCCAGCCACTGCCGCCGGGGTCTCCCCCAGCCACCGCCGCCGGGGTCTCCCCCAGCCACCGCCGCCGGGGTCTCCCCCAGCCACCGCCGCCGGGTCTCCCCAGCCACCGCCGCCGGGGTCTTCCCCAGCCATCGCCGCCGGGGTCTTCCCCAGGCACCGGCGCGGGGAAAGGTCTGTCATGAATTCGGACGCGAGCTAGGCGCCACGCGGTGCTACGGCCGCCGGGCCCGCTTCGCTACCCAGGCTCGCTACCCGGGTTCGCTGACCGTGCGGCCGCGTTCGGCGAGTAGCCGGCCACCGTCCCACGTCACCCCGACCTGCCGGTAGTAGCCGCCGATGATCTCCTCGACGCTTAGCCGTGACAACTCCTCGGTCGGCGAGTCGAACAGCTCAAGCGACGCCTCTCCGCGCCAGGCCTGGCCGGCTTCGAAGCTGGCGCTGCCGGACTGGACGAGCTCATCCAGCGAGTCGGGCGCACCCTTCTCGATCGAGGGCATCCAGCGATGGTGGGCCATCGGGTGTGCGTTGACAAATCCGTTGTGCGCGGACTCCTCATGCAGGGTCACGACCGCCTGGGCCAGCCGCCGGTCCGCGGCCGCGAGGGTGCCGGCGAACCGCCCGCCGGGCTCGATGCGGGGAGCCGCCCGCCCGAACGGGTGCGGCCGGGTCTGGTGGATCGAGCCGAACTTCTTCGGGTAGCCCTGGTGGAGGCCGCGGACGAGGGCAAAATCGGCGTCCACCCAGATGTAGGCGCAGCGGGAGTACACCCGGCCTTCGAAACTGCACCGGACGACGACAAAGCACTCGCGGTACTGGGCGCGGACCGGATCGAGCAACTCGGCTCCGTCGTCGCCGCAAGACTGCCAGTCGGCCCAGATCAGCGCGACCGCGCCGGGATCTTCCGGTGCCGGCTCCAGGGGGGCGGGCAGCAGTTCGGCCACCCTGACCGGGTCGGTGCGGTACTCCACGGTCAGCAGGTCACCCGAGTAGTGCCAGGGCGGCGGCGGCAGGAGTGAGGACCTACCCGTAGCGGTCCGCGGGTAGAAGAATCCCTGAACGTGGCTCATGCGCGCTCCCCTGATCGCTTACGTCCGCAGGACCGGATGGCCGGCCGGCCTCGTGAACCCTTGCCCGCGCCGAGACCGGCCGGCCGGGCGTTCCCGACCCAGGCCGGGGCCTTGCCCGCGCCCCGGCAAGCCGTTTACGCTGCGGTATCGATTGTTTGTATCCAAACGTTCATGATGGGCCGGGAGCAAACGTGACGCAATCCTCGAGCGCGTCGGCCGTCGCGGAACGGCTCGCCGCACAGAGCATCGACGTCATCCGGATCTCGTATCCGGACCTGATCGGCGTTGACCGCGGTCGCGACATTCCCGTCAGCGAACTGCCCGCGGTGGCGCAGCACGGGCTCTCATTCTGCCGGGCCGTCTACCACACCTCACCGCGCGGCGACGTGGTCCCGGTCCAGGGCGGCCTCGAGCAGGGCCTGCCCGACATCTGCGTCTACCCTGACCTGACCACGGTCACTGCCCTGCCCTGGGAGCCGGGCGTCGCCTGGTGCCTGGGCGACGCGATGACCACCGAGGGCCATCCCGCGCCCGAGGCGCCGCGCACGGTCGCTCGCCACATCGCCCGGCAGTTCGAGAGCCAGGGTTACACCCCCATCTGCGGGCCCGAGCTTGAGTTCTTCGTCTGCGAGCGGGACGCCAGCGGCAACTGGCGGCGCTACGGGAACGAACTCGGCAACGTCTACGTGGTCGGGCTGAAGGGCGACCCCGACGGACTGCTGGTGCACATGCTGCGCCAGCTGCGCGACGCTCAGCTCGGCGTGATCGCGGCGAATCACGAGTTCTCGCCCGGCCAGTTCGAGATCAACCTGAGCCACTCCGACCTCGTTGACGCCGCCGACCGCGCGTTCCGGTTCAAGTCCGCCGTCCAGGAGATCGCGAGGCTGCGCGGGCTACTCGCGACGTTCATGGCCAAGCCGTTCAACGACGAGGGCGGGTCCGGATTCCACGTGCACATCTCGCTGGCCGACGAGAGCGGCGCCAACGTGTTCGCCGATCCCGATGGCCAGGAGGGCCTCTCCCCCGTCGGCCGGCACGCGATCGGGGGCGTGCTCAGGCACGCCCGCGCACTGAGCGCCGTGCTGAACCCGACGGTCAACTCCTACAAGCGTTTCGGCCCCGACACGCTCGCCCCGTGGCTGATCGACTGGGCTCTGGATAACCGCAGCGCCATGGTCCGCATCCCGCACGAGCGCGGTTCGTCGGCCCGGATGGAGGTCAGGCTCGGCGACGCGGCCGCGAATCCGCACCTGGCCATGGCCGCCATCGGTGCCGCGGTCTACCTCGGCATCCAGGACAAGACCGAGCCGCCGGACAAGCTGGAGGGCTATGGCTACGACCCGGGAAAGGCGGACCTGCTGCCGGCCCGGTTGGGTGACGCGCTCGACGCGCTCGAGGCTGATACCGAGCTAGCCGACGTGCTCGGCCGTTACTTCGTCACCTCGTTCCTGGCGTACAAGCGCAATGAGATCGAGCGGTTCGAGCGCTACGTGACCGACTGGGAGTTCGGCGAGTACGCCTACCACCTGTGAGAGCCCGCGCATCGCGACAGCAGGCAGAGCAGCCCGCCGGTAACGAGCGGCCTCCCGGTGCCCGGCACGACCTGCGGAGTCCTCGCGCTGACGGGCGTCAGCCGGGCAGGTCCTCGGGGCGCTTGGCCGCGAGTTGGCCGTGCAGCAAGCCGGTGGACTGGCCGACCTCGATCAGGTACCCGTCCGGGTCACGCATGTAGCAGCGCAGCTCCGGCCCGCGGTCGATCGGCGGCGTGCCGAATTCTGCACCCCGTTCCCGGATCCGGCCGCTCGCGAACGCCCCGAGCGCCGACAATTACTCAGTGAACCTGGACGGCCTCGTCACAGCGCCGGGGAGTGGCCCTACAGAACGGGTCGGCGCGATGGCCGGTCGAGCCACGGGAACCTGGCCTCGTGCGCGGCGGCGACCCGGAACGCGGTCACGTCGTCGTAGGTCTTGCCCACGATCGACAGTCCGGTCGGGACGCCGTCGCGGGACTTGCCGGACGGCACGCTCAGCACCGGGCAGCGGCTGGCGATGTTGAACGGCAGCGTCATCAGCACGTCCATCCAGTTGGCAGCCGGCTGGCCGTTGACCAGGACAGGGTCGTCGACCTCGTACTCGGCGGGCAGCGCGGGAACCGCGAACGTGGGGCAGATCAGCGCGTCGTACTCGTCGAGCAGCGAACCGAGCGGCGCGTAGATCTGGCCCTCGAGTTCGAGCCCGGTGACGAAGTCGTCCTTGCCGATCTCGTCGGAGTCGGCCACGAAGTGCCGCGCGTAGCTGGTGAGCTGATCCCCGCTCGCCGCGTAGATCTCGCGCACCGACGGCCCGAAGATCATCCCGAAGTGGATGCGCGCGGCCTGCCTGATCGTCTCCAGCCGCCAGGGCAGGGTAACGTGCTCCACGGTCGCGCCGGCCTCGCGCAGCCGGTCGGCGGCGGCCGCGGTATTCGCGGCCACGTCGTCGTCGACTTCATAGCAGCCCAGGTCGGGCACGTAGGCAAGGCGCAGCCCGGCGACCGGCGCAAGCTCGGCCGGAATCTCCAGCTTGGGCCGCAGCGACGCCACGTCGCTGGCGTGCGGTCCCGCGATGACGTTCTCCAGCAACGCGCAGTCGGCGACCGTGCGGGCCATCGGGCCCTCGTGGCAGTAGTGGTCCAGATTGAAGATCTCGACCTCCGGGACCCGGCCGTAGGGCGGCTTGAATCCGACGACGCCGCAGAACGAGGACGGGATCCTGATCGAGCCGCCGATGTCAGAGCCGGTCGCCAGCGTCGTGGTGCCCGCCGCCAGCGAGGCAGCCGACCCGCCGCTCGAGCCGCCCGGCGAGTATGAGGTCTGCCACGGGTTCCTGGTGACTCCCCACAGCTTGGTCCAGGTAACCGGCGCGCAGGAGAACTCCGGTGTCGTCGTCCGGGCATGCACGATGCCGCCCGCGTCGAGGATGCGCTGCACGAACACGGCCGTGTGGTCGGCCACGACGTCGCGCAGCGGCACCGAGCCCAGCGTGTTGAGCTGGCCCTCGATTGGCGCCTCCTCCTTCACCGCCACCGGCAGGCCCTCCAGCGCCCGCGGCCGGCCATCGCGCCCGGCGTAGGCGTCCGCAGCTTTCCTGGCCAGCGCCAGCGCCTGCTCGTAGTGCGTCTCGGCGAACGCGTTGATCGTCGGCTCGACGGCCTCCGCCCGGTCGATCACCGCCTGCATGAGCTCCACCGGCGACAGCTGCCTGGCGCGGAACAACCGGAGCGCCTCGGCGGCAGGCAGATAGCACAGGTCGTCGGTCAACTCAGTCGCCTTTCTCGTCAGCAGGCACCAACTGGCGCCGGCTCGGCTTCCAGCCCGGACGAGGTACGCTCGCCCGCAGCCGCTGGGTATAGGGGTCCTGCGGGTCGTCCAGGATCTGCGCCGTCGGCCCGCGCTCGACCAGTCGCCCGCGATGCATCACGATCGCGTCGTCGGTGAGCTGCCGCACCACGGCCAGGTCGTGGCTGATCAGGATGTAGGAGACCGAGGTCTCGTCCCGGATGTCGGCGAGCAGGTTCAGCACCTGGGCCTGGATCGAGACGTCGAGGGCGGCCACCGACTCGTCCAGGATCAGGATCCGCGGCTCGGCGGCCAGCGCTCTCGCGATCGCGACCCGCTGCCGCTGGCCGCCCGACAGCGCCCTTGGCAGCGCCCTGGCCTGCCGCGAGTCCAGCCCGACGAGCTCGATGAGCTCGTCGATGCGGACCCGGCGGCGCTCGGGTGGCCAGCCGTGGTGCAGGCGGAGCACCTCGTCGATGGCGCGCTCGGCGGTCTGCCGGGGGTCGAGGCTGGTGTAGGGGTCCTGGAAGACGATCTGGATCTCGCTGCCGCGCCGCCGCCGGTCGCGCGCTGACCGGGACGGCCTGGAGCGGTCGTGGCCGCAGGCGGAGATGGTGCCGCGGGTCGGCCGCTCCAGGCCCACGATCATCCTGGCGACCGTGGTCTTCCCCGATCCCGACTCGCCGACGATGGCGAGCGACCTTCCTGGCGGGATCCGGAACGACACGTCGTCAACTGCAACCAGGCTGCCCAACTCCTTGCGCAGCCCGCTTACCTCGAGCACCGCAGCCGACTCAGGCACGGGC
>JASHUE010000071.1:0-6323 GCA_030040195.1 Streptosporangiaceae bacterium
GGGGCGTGGACGAACTGCCCGAGGAGCAAGCGGTCAGCGGCGCACCGACCGCGACCAGCACGCCGACCGCCACCACCGCGGCAGTGCGTACGGCTCGTGGCCTTTCCCCCGGCCGAGCCCACTCCATGACGCAGACACTACGCACTGGGTCGGCACCGGCGCGGCCCGGGCCTGAAATTGCCCATAGCGGACCATCCGGCCGACCGCCCGTCTCGTCCGTGGTTCGCGACGAGTCGTCACGTAACGCGTCACGAGAATTGCCGGATTCAGGTTCGGACTTGTCCTGCTGCGAACGGGCCGAATCGGCAGCCGGCGCGGTGGCGCTGTCCTGCCTGGCTCGCTCCTCCTTGATGGATTCCAGCATCGTGATCTCGGAGGGCGGGGCCGCCTCGGCCGCCATGCTGCCCTCAAGTTGCAGGTGGGGAACGATCGGCTCCATCCACTTCGGCATCCACCAGGCGTGTTTGCCGAGCAGCGTCATCACCGACGGCACCAGGATCATCCGAACCAGGGACGCATCGATCAGGACGGCGAAGGCCATCCCGAGCGCGAGCATCTTAACCGTCGGGTCCGGGTTGATCACGAAGCTGGTGAAGACAGCGATCATGATCAGCGCCGCCGTCGTGATGACCCGGGCGGTGCCGCCGATGCCGATGGCGACCGCGCGATGCGGATCCTTGGTGGCAATCCACGCCTCGTGCACCCTGGACAGCAGGAACACCTCGTAGTCCATCGACAGGCCGAAGACGATGGCGAAGACCAGCATCGGCACGTAAGCCGGGATCGGCAGCGTCGTGTGCAGTCCGATCAGGTCCTTGGCCCAGCCCCACTCGAAGATCGCCACGATGACGCCGTAGGCCGCGCCGATCGACAGCAGGTTGAGGATCGCGGCCTTCGTCGCGATCACGATCGACCGGAAGGCCGTCGTGAGGAGTACGAACGCGATCGCGATAACCGCCAGGATCAGCCAGACCAGCCGGGACTTGATCCGGTTGGTGAAGTCCACCCCTCCGGCCGTGGTGCCGGTGACGTACGTGGTCACGTGAGACTTCGGCAGCACGCTGTCGCGGAGCGTGTTGACGAGGTTGGTCGTCTGGCTGGCCTGCGGGCGGGTGGTCGGGATGACGCTGAACACCGCCGTGGTCTTGGGCGAGTTGATCGCCGCGGGACCGACGGACGCGACACCGGGGGTGGATTTGACGTTCTTCTGCATCGTGCTCAGCAGCGTGCTCGTCGCCGACGCTGACTGCTTGGGCAGCACCACGACGACCGCGAGCGGGCCGTTGGACCCGACGCCGAATCCCTCGGACATGAGGTCGTACGCACGCCGGCTGGTGTCAGAGTAGGGATTCGTGCCGTTATCGGGCTGGCCCAGCGTGATCGAAAAGAACGGGATCGCGAGGATGCCGAGCACGGCCACGCTGAGGACCGCCCACGGCCACGGGTGGGCGCTGACCTTGCGGCCCCACCGGGCGAAGGCTGAGTTCTCCTGCTGCTCGCGTGTTGCCTCGGCCGTCCGCCTGGCCTGTTCCCTGGTGGTCTCGTGCGCACGGTGCGCGCGGACCCTGGCCGCCAGCGCGCGTACGTTCTCCCTGGCCAGGCCCATGAAGGCGGGCACCAGGGTCAGTGCGGCGAGCATAGTGATCGCCACCGTCAGCGCGGCCGCAAGTCCGAGTGCGCCGACGAACGCGACGTCGGAGATGTACAGGCCGAGGATCGACACGACTACCGTGCTGCCGGCCACCACGATCGCCGCTCCCGAGGTGCCCTCGGCGTGCCGGGCCGAGGTGAGCACGTCCATGCCGGTGTCCAGCTGCTCCCGGTGCCTGGCGACCAGGAAGAGGCCGTAGTCGACGGCCACGCCGAGCCCCAGCAGGGTGGCGATCGTCGGCGCGGTGGTGGGGAACGTGAGTGTGGCGGCAAGCAGGCCAAGCGCGGCCAGGCCCGCGCCGACGCTGAAGAGCGCCGATACCAGCGGCATGGCCGCGGCAATCAGCGAGCCGAACATGAACAGCAGCAGCACCAGCGCCAGCGCCAGTCCGATGATCTCCGACGTGCTGTCCTTGGTTTTCTGGCCGATCTCGGAGGCACCCGCCCCGTACTCCACCTGCAGCCCCGCCTTGAACGCGGGCGCGGTCGCGGCGTTGAGCCGGTTCAG
Source organism: Streptosporangiaceae bacterium (assembly GCA_030040195.1). GTDB lineage: Bacteria > Actinomycetota > Actinomycetes > Streptosporangiales > Streptosporangiaceae > JAJYUU01. The sequence goes on from JASHUE010000071.1 coordinate 2,159, forward strand.
GTAAGCGGTGTCGAGCGAGTAAGGGTTGACGCTCCAGGACACGCTGGAGTACGCGATCGTGCCATCCTTCGACACCATCCCGCTCGACGGGGACGCGAACGGGCTTACCGCCTTGATCACGTCCGGCAGCTTGGAGACGTTGGTCGTGACCTGGTTGATGACCGAGGAGTCGGCCGTGATCTTCCCTGTCTTGGCGCGAAAGACGATCTGCCCCGAGTATCCGCCCTGGGAGCTGAACGTGTCGTTGAGCCGGTTCAGGCCATCGTCAGACTCCGTGCCGGGCACGTTGTAGTTATTGACGTACTCGCCCCCGTACGCAGCCTTGGCGGCGTACAACCCGGCCAGAATCAGCACCCAGGCAAGGATGACGATCCAGTGCCAGCGGGCAGAAAAGCCCCCAAGCCGCTCGAGCCAGTTACTCACCGTGCCCCCCGCAGTCACGGCGTCCCCGGCCGTGAAGGCACTATCCCCCGGAGCTGCGCCCGGCACGCGCTCGCGACTGATTTCGAGGTTCGTCCAGGGCCGAGGCGTGCGCGCTCCGCGTCACCAGATTGCGGGGTGCCTGTCCCTCCAGGGCTTAGCCGCCTCGAGCTGGGCCGACAGCGAGATCAGGGTCCCCTCAGCGCCCATGCGGCCCGCCAGCATGATGCCGATCGGCAGGCCCTCGTCGGTCCAGTGCAGGGGAACGCTCACCGCGGGCTGGCCGGAGAGGTTGTAGATCGCGGTCCACGGCGTGAACTGGGTCTGCCGGATGAAGTTCTCGGGCGGCGAAACCTCGTCGAACCAGCCGACGGGCCGCGGCGGCAGGGCCAGGGTCGGCGTGAGTATCGCGTCGTAGGCGTTCATCGCGGTCATGGCCGGACGGACGCTGCCCTGCAGGATCGCCTGGTGGAACAGCAAATCGGAGGCGGACAGCTCCATCCCCTTCTCGCGCAGATAGCGGGTCAGCGGCAGCAGTTGGCTTTCCTGGTCGGGCGCGATGGGCGCGAGCGTGGACATCGCGTACCACAGCGCCAGGAACGAGGGGACTGCCTCCTTCGGGAACGGGAGATCCACGTCCTCGACCTCGTGGCCCAGGGACACCAGCAGCCTGGAGGCCTCGTCGTAGGCCGCGACGCAATCGGGATGCACGACGGCGCCGTCGATCAGCGTGGTCAGCGACCTGGCGATGCGCAGCCGCCCCGGCTCCCGGCCGGCGTGGCCGAGGAACGACTCTGCAGGCGGCAGGCGCGGGAGCGTGTACATGTCGCCCGGGTGGTTGCCCGTCATGGCATCGAGCAGCAACGCCGCGTCCGCGACCGTGCGGGCGAGCGGCCCGTCGGTTGACAGGCCGGTCAGGTCCGGCATGATCGGGCCTTGGGAGATGCGGCCGCGGGTTGGCTTGATGCCGAACAGCCCGCAGACGCTGCTCGGGATCCTGATGGAGCCGCCGCCGTCGCTGCCCTGGGCCGCAGGAGCGAGGCCCGAGGCGACCGCGGCTGCGGCGCCTCCACTTGAGCCGCCGGCCGACCGGGTCAGGTCCCACGGAGTCCGCGCCGGCGGCCCGATCTTGGTTTCGGTGTAGCAGGGCAGGCCGAATTCCGGCGTGGCGGTCTTGCCAGTGATCACGATGCCCGCCGACCGCAGGTGTTCCACCATGTAGTCGTCCTGGTCCGCCACGTTGTCGGCCAGGAGAACACTGCCGAAGGTGAGCCTCACTCCGGCGACCATGTTCAGGTCCTTGATCGGGATCGGCACGCCGGTCAGCGGGGGCAGCTCGCCGCCGTTCTTGCGGCTGGCCAGGACTGCCTTGTCGGCGCTCGCCGCCTGCTCGCGGGCGAGTTCGTGCGTCACCGTATAGAAGGCGCCGACCTGCTCGTTCAGGCGGTCGATGCGGTCAAGATAGTGCTCCGTTATGTCGACTGAGGAGGTCTCTCCTGTGCTGATCGCTGCGGCCAGCTCGGTCACCGTGAGGTCATGAATCTGGGTCACATTACCGAAGGGTAGCGACACCGGGCGGGCCGGTCGACCCTCGGGCGACTACGACGCGGCCGAAGGGCCATGTGGCCAGGCGTAGTCGAAAGTTTCCATTCGGTAGCGGAGGTAACTGTCATTCACATCGGCACCCGGTCTACGCTGTGAAACGTGGACCGGGAGACCGGGCCTGAGCCGACGACGACCGGACCAGCGGCCCCGGTCGAGGGACCAGAGGACTACCCAGTTCCGTCGCGCGCCGCCGTAGTGGGGCTGGCCGCTGATCCCCGCTTGCCTATCTGGATCCGTCGCGCCGTCATCTCCCTCGTCATCGGGATCATCGTCCTCATCTGGCAGGACTGGCGGTGGGGCCTGACCGCCGCCGCGTTTGTCGCGATCGCCGATACGGTGTACCGCTCGAAGACAACGTCGCTGATCCCGGCGGCCGTGCGGGTGACGTCGGCGCAGCGCCGGAGCAGGCGCCGTCTCTTCCTGGTCCGGCCCAACGGGTATCTCGCCGTGCACGCCAGGTCAATCCCCGGCACCGATTCCGTCATCGACCACCTGGTCGTCGGCCCGGCCGGCGTGTTCGCGCTCGACTCAGAACGGTGGGATCGGCGGCTTCCGGTCCGGACCGTGGCGAGTGACTCCGCGACTGGCCCCGTCCTGTACCACGGACCGTTCAGCCAGAAAGACCGGCTCGCTCACGCCCGGTGGGAAGCCGCGCAGGCGTCCAGCCTGCTGAGCGCGGAGCTTGGCCGGGAGATCAAGGTCCGTCCGGCGATGGTGATCTACGGTCCGACGATCCCGTGGTCCGTGGCCACCCTGCGAGGCGTGGATGTGTTCTCCGGGCGGAACCTGACCAGGTACTTCCGCAGCCGCAACCGGGAGAGGAGGACCAACAAGAGCAATCCGCACACCATGCTCACCTGGGAGCAGGCGGGCGAGATCTACAACATCGCGCAGCGAGCCTTGCCGCACGCGTAACCGGCGCCGCCCGGCGCGGCCTATCGCGCATACCCGACTAGTCTGGGGCAGTCCCCGACGCGGCGGAAGGCGGGCTGGTGGCTGACCTGAGGACCTGGGTTGCCGGCGCCCGCCCGCGTACCCTGCCAGCCGCCGTCGTTCCGGTCGTGGTCGGGTCCGGCGTGGCGTTCGGGTACCACAAGTTCGCCGCGGGGCGGGCGGTGCTGGCGCTCATTGTCGCGCTGGCCCTGCAGGTCGGCGTGAATTACGCCAACGACTACAGCGACGGCATCCGCGGCACTGATGAAGTTCGGGTTGGCCCGGTCCGCCTGGTCGCGGGAAAGCTAGCCCGCCCGCGGCACGTGCTGGCGGCGGCCTGCGGCAGTTTTGCGGTCGCGGGCGTGGCCGGGCTGGTCCTTGCGGCCATGACCTCGTGGTGGCTGTTGCTGGTCGGGGCCGCTGCCGTGGCCGCAGCGTGGTTTTACACCGGCGGAAGCCGGCCGTACGGCTACCGCGCCCTCGGCGAGGTGTCGGTCTTCGTCTTCTTCGGCCTAGCCGCGGTGGCCGGGACCGCCTTCGTGCAGATGCGCAGCCTGGCGTGGCTCCCGGTCGCGGCCTCGCTGCCGATCGGCCTGCTGGCGTGCGCCCTGCTCGTGATCAACAACCTGCGCGACATCCCGACCGACAGCCAGTCAGGGAAGCGGACCCTGGCCGTCGTCCTGGGCGACCGCCGGACGAGGGCCCTGTACGTCGGCTGCATCCTGGTGCCGTTTTGCGTCGCGCTGGCGCTGGCCCCGGTGGCTCCCCTGAGCCTGCTGGCTCTCGCCGCCCTGCCGTTCGCCTTCCCCCCGGTCCGCGAGGTGCTGCAAGGCGCGACCGGCCGAGGGCTGATCGTCGCGCTCGGCCAGACCGGGCGGCTCCAGCTCGCGTTCGGCGCCCTGCTAGCGCTCGGCCTGGCGGTCCGGCTATGAGCCTGAGCGGCAAGCCCGAGCCTCATTGCGGTTGGCCTGTTTGATAGTATTTACTGGAGTATAATCTGGTTTACACCGCGAGCCGCCTGGCCCGAGGAACTGCTCAAAGTTCGCCGGCCATACGCCCGACCTGGCCAAGCCCGGAAAATTCTCACTGTAGGGTGCAACCATTGTGGCCGCCGGATAGTGAAGGCAATCAAGGCATCTATAGGAAGGTTTGGGGACTCCTTCGATGGCAATCACCAGTGACTCGACGTCGGTCAGGGAAGCACCGA
>JASHUE010000661.1:0-4964 GCA_030040195.1 Streptosporangiaceae bacterium
CCTTCCTCCGACCGGGAAACAGCTCTCCTGGTTGCGTCGTTGCGGCAGTCGGCTCAGGCGCTGGTCGAGGAGCTTGAGGCAGCTCCGGATCCGCCGGCGGACCTGGCTACGGAGGTCCTCGGTCCTGACGGTCAGACCGCTGAGCCTCCCGACGCTGAGTCGGTGGTGCCCCTGCCAGGTCAGCCGGAGCCGGCGCCGGTCCGCAAGGTTCAGATGCGCAGCCCCTGGTCCCTGGCCTTCGCGCGGCTGCGACGGGACCGGGCCTCCATTATCGCTGCCTCGGTGATCGTCGCGATCGCGCTGTTCGCCATTCTCGCCCCGGTCATCGCCCATCTGACCGGGCACGGGGTCCTCGAGCAGTTCCCGACGATCGGCCTGACCCCCGACGGCCTGCCCAAGCCGCCCTCAGGGACGTTCCTGCTCGGCACCGACGACCTCGGGCGGGACCTGCTGGTCCGGCTCGCCTACGGGGCGCAGATCTCGCTGATGGTCGGGGTCCTGGCCACGGCGCTTACCGTCATTGTCGGGGCGGTCGTCGGCCTGGTCTCCGGCTACTTCGTCGGCGTGGTCGACACCATCTTCGCCCGCGTCATGGACGTGATGCTGGCAATCCCCTTCCTCCTGTTCGCGATATCGCTCGCGTCGGCGGTCACGGTCACGCCGCTGCACTTCGGGCCGGTGACGCTCGGGCCGGGGATCTCGATCGTGGTGATCGTGATCGGCATCTTCAGCTGGGCGACCGTGGCGAGAATTGTGCGCGGCCAGGTGATCGCGATCCGCAACCGGGAGTTCGTGGAGGCAGCGCGCGCTCTGGGGGCGCGGTCCTGGCGGATCATCGTCATCGATGTCCTGCCGAACGTGATGCCGACGATCATCGTCTACACGACGCTGCTCATCCCGGTGAGCATCGTCAGCGAGGCTGCTCTCTCCTACCTGGGCGTCGGCGTTCAGGCACCGACAGCGGACTGGGGGGCGATGATCGCCGACGCGCAGAGCTACTACCAGCAGGCGTGGTGGTACCTTACCTTCCCGAGCGTGGCGCTGATCCTGACCACGCTCGCCTTCAACATTCTCGGGGACGGCATCCGTGATGCCATCGACCCCCGCGGGACCGACCTCCGGGGCTGAGTGACAGATGATCCGTTTCCTAGCCCGCCGCATCGCCCTCGGGGTGCTCGTGATGTGGTGCGTCACGGTCGTGGTCTTTCTGATCTTCTATGTCGGGCCTGGACCCGCCGACGTGGCCCGGACCCTGGCTGGTCATGAAGCGCCGCCCTCGACGGTCGCGCTTATCGCGAAGCGCCTGCTGCTTGACCGGCCCTGGTACGTCCAGTACGGGCATTTCCTGACCCAGCTGCTGCACGGGAACCTTGGCTACGACTACTACGACAACGAGTCGGTCAACACCATCGTCGGCCAGGCCTTCCCGGTCACGCTGTCCCTGATCATCGGGGCTGCGCCGCTGTGGCTCCTCATGGGCATCTTCTCGGGTGTCTACTCGGCCGTCCGGCCCCGGTCCCTCGGCGACCGGAGCTTCACCGGCATCGCGCTGCTGTTCTACTCGACCCCGACTTTCGTCCTCGGCGTGCTGCTCATACTCCTTCTCTACTACGAACTGACGGTGCACGGCGTGTCCATTTTCCCTGCCCCTGGGTGGGTCCCGTTCTCGCAGAGCCCCTTGGGGTGGTTCCATACCCTGATCCTGCCCTGGCTGACGCTCGCCCTTGTGCTGGCGGCCGCCTATACGCGGCTGACCCGCGCCTCCATGCTCGATGTGCTCGGCGAGGACTATGTCCGTACGGCCCGGGCCAAGGGCGTGCCCGAGCGGCGGGTTATCTTCCGGCATGCCCTGCGCGCGGCGCTGACGCCTATCGTCACGCAGGCGGGTATCGATATCGGCGTGCTGTTCGGGGGAGCGGTGATCACCGAGCAGGTCTTCAACCTGCCCGGCCTCGGCTGGACTGCGGTGCATGCCATCCAGGAGCAGAACCTGCCGGTCATCATCGGCGTCGTCATTGTCGCTTCGGCCGGGGTTGTAGTGGCGAACCTCATTGTGGACATCCTGTACGCGGCCCTCGACCCCAGGGTTCGACTCCACTGACCTCGCGGCGAGCCCGAGCAGTATCGGACGCCGCAGCAACCGGTGCGCAGGGCGTGTCGGCTTGCCGGACCGCATGTCCGGCAACGCAGTGCATTAACCCCGAAGTTCCGCCCGGCGGCAAGAAATCATTACCGTAATGTTTGCGGGATATCTTACAAATGTTTCATCAGCCGTCTGAATCCTAGCGGTGATTAGTCCGTGCTACCTACTGGGATCATCGGCCCGAGGGAGTTGGCAATGCGTCATATCAGGTCCTTAGCTGCGATTATCGTTACGGCGGGCGTGGCGGTGCTCTATACGGCACAGCCGGCGCTCGCGCAGAGCTGGACGATCGTGTCCGCGCCGCCGACCGGAGAGAACGGGCAGCTGGCCGGGGTCAGCGCGGTGTCAAACACCGACGCGTGGGCGGTCGGCAGTACGAACGCCGAACTCAACGGCGTCGGCGCGAAGCCGTTGATCGACAGCTGGAATGGCACCAGCTGGACCCAGGTAGCCACGCCGACCACACCGGGGAATACGGCGAGCCTCGACGCGGTCAGCGCCAGCAGCGCCACCGATGCCTGGGCGGTCGGGCACACGCAGGTGAACAGGGAGGATTTCGCGCCCCTGGGCCTGCACTGGAACGGTACCTCGTGGTCGGTCTCCTCCAGTTTCGCGACTGCGCTGGCCGGCCAGATCGCGGATGGTGTAGCTGACATCAGCAGCACCGCCGCGTACGCGATCGGCGGCGGGCTGGGCAGCGCGGACACCGGCCTGGTCGCGGGGTGGAACGGCTCGACGTGGAGCCGGATCGCGGTGCCGCTGCCGAGCGGCGCGGGGCCGACCAGCACCCTGAACGCGATTTCCGCGAGCGGCCCTGACGACGTGTGGATCGTCGGGACCTACGAACTTAGCTCAACAGATCTCAGAAGCGAGACCTACTCGCTGCACTGGAACGGGAGCACCTGGAGCGTGGTGCCGATGCCGCTCAACCCCAGTTCCAACATCGAAGCCTATTACCAGCTCAACGCCATCCAGGTGAATAGCCCGACCGATGTCTGGGCCGTGGGCTCTTCGGACGTGGTCAACGCCACCACCGGCGCCACCTCCGCCACCGCGCTCATCGAGCACTGGAACGGCACTGCTTGGAGCATCGTTTCCAGCCCCTCGCCGGGTTCGGGCTCCGCCCTGTACGGAGTGACCACCAGCACTGCCGCCAGCGACGTGTGGGCGGTCGGCGCGTACACGCCAGCCGGCACGACGGAGACGCAGACCCTCACCGTGAACTGGAACGGCACCGAGTGGACGCAGGTCGCTAGCCCGGACAACGGCAACCCGAACGTGCTGCTTTCGACGTCCACCATCCCCGGCGCGAGCATCGTCTGGGCTGTCGGAACCAGCGGCGCGTGCTGCACGGAGAACCCGCTGGTCCTGCAGAACGGCTAGCAGAGCGCTACCCCGAGGTCGCGCCCGTCAGCCGGACGGGCGCGACCTTGAGGCCCACTGGCGTTCGCGTCTGCTGGTGTGCCCGGCATTGTGGAGGATCCCGATGGCGAGCAGATCGTGGCTGCCAGGTGATCTGGCTACCTTCACCCGTGCCTGTTCGGGTATCGCCTGCGACCGTGCCGGCCCGGAGGGCGGCTCGGCTATTTGTACCTGAATCTGGCGGTGCTGGCGCTGCGCCCGGTGCCGGTGAAGAAGCTCTCGGCGGTTTCGACGGTCATCAGGACCCGGCCCTTGCCGGGCGGCGAGGTGGCGTTCAGCGCAATGGTTGAGCCGCAGTACAGGAAGGTCGGTATCTGCGCGAACGACCTGGCCTTGGCCTTGCCGAAGTACACCTCCAGGGTGCAGCCGAGGTTCTGCCCGCGGATGGTCACCTTCGTGCCGCCCTTGGCCGGTCCTGACCTCGGCGACACCGAGGTGACCGTCGGGTTGCCCGGTGGATATACGTACAGGTGGCTTGCGGGCGGGCTCGAGCTGCAGCCAGTCACGGTGCAGAGCTGGACGCTGACCAGCGCCGGGTTCTGCGCGACCGTCTGGGTGGTCAGGCCGGTGTTGCCGTGCACGGCGAACGTGTACTGCGTGCCGTTCGAGACGGCCGTCCCTACGCCGTTGAACTCGACCGGGGCAATTAGCTGGTCCGCGAATCCGCGGCCGCGGACCCGGATCGGCGCGCCGCCGGTGTCCGGCGCGCCGTAGGTGCCATCGAGGTTCCTGCGGTTGGCTGTGTTCACCACGCCGGTGACCTTGGGTATGCCCGCGTAGGTAGCGCTGACCGGCGTCGACTGCCCGCCGGGCGTCTTGATGCTGAACGGGATGCGATACACGCCGGTCGTGTACGCCTGGCTCGGCGCGACGAGCTGCATCTCGGTGCCGGTGAGGAATACGTAGCTGGTGTCCATCGAGTTCTCAACAGCAGGGTTGCCGAAGTCGGCCCAGTCGATGCCCAGCGGGTCGAATCCCCTGCCGTGGACGGTCACCACGGTGCCGCCCGTCTCGCTGGCCAGGTTCGCTGCCCCGGCCGATGTGGAGATTGAGGTCACCGCTGGCGCCGGAACGTAGTCGTACTCGGTCGGCGCCTGCATGGTCTCGCAGTTACAGCCGGCTGGTGGCACGAGCACGCCGAGGTTATTGATGTCGACCGCGCCCTCGGCTGGCGGCAGGATTCGCCCCGTTGCGCTCGTGCCATGCGGGTTGGTGACCTGGACCTGCACCTGGCAGATGTCGTTGGAAGCGTTCTCCCCGGCGTACGCGCCGGTTTTGGGCAGCGGTGCGCAGGCGGTGCCTGCCGAGAACGGCGACGGCGTCGCGGTGATGCGGTTCGCGCTGTTCACTGTGAAGCTGGCCGCGGCGACGCCGCCGAAGGTGACAGACGTCGCCCCGG
>JASHUE010000662.1:0-11728 GCA_030040195.1 Streptosporangiaceae bacterium
AAGGCCGAGGTCGCGACGATCGCGTCGGTCATGCCGCCAGGGCTGTAGAGCTGGTGGTGGGTGGTGCAGCCGGGCTGGGAGAGCCCGCACGGTATCAGCGGGAACGAGTTGCCGATCGCCAGCCCGGCGAGCGCCAGCATCCACGGCGCGTGCGCCGCCACCTGGCCAGCCCCGGCCAAGGCGGGCCGCAATCCGAAGGCGGCGAAGCAGAACGTGCCGATGCCGCCCGCCGCGAAACAGGCGATGGGGAACCAGGCATGCGGCGCGGTGGCGGCTTGCATGTCGCTGATCGTGTCGGTCACCGCGCTGTAGCGGGGCCCTTGCCAGGTCTCGGCGGCGAGCCACCCGGCCATGAACGCGGCCTGGGCGATCACGCCGAGTGCCCCCCACGCGATCAGGCGGGGGCTGCGCGCCAGGCCAGCCTGGCTGCCGTCGGCGGCGACCTGCCCTGCGGTCATGGCCGACGGGCCTTGTCCCGGGAGCCGGCCTGGGTACGGCGCACGCGTTCCGTCCGCACGGCCTGTGCTTCCCGCTCGGCGACGCCTGCCATCGACGCCGTGAGCTTCTCCAGCAGAGCCGCGAGCTGCTGGACCTCGCCCGGCTGCCAGTCAGCCACGAACATCGCGAACCGGTCCAGCCCGATCTCCTGCAGGCGCCGCATCTCAGCACATCCGGCGGGCGTCAGCGCCACCAGCCAGGCCCGGCCATCATCCGGATCCGCAGCGAACTGGACGTAACCTGCGTCCTCCAGCTCGCGGAGCTGCCTGGTCACCAGCGAGCGGTGCACGAGTCTCTGATCGGCGAGATCCGACGGCCGTATTCCCTCGCCCGCGGCAATGACCTGCAGCAAGTCCAGCGCCGCCGCCGCCTTCTTCTGCCGCCGAGCTCGCTCTGTCGCTGCGATCAGCGTGAACAGCGCGATCACCATCGACTGCACATCATCTCTGCCGGGGCCCACTCGGCCAGAATAATATAGCTGATTGACTCAATCAACTAGTTTGCGCGACACGGGACCCGGCTGGCTGGATGTGCTGACGGGCGGGCACGGCCGCTGCTGATCATGAGGAGGGATCAGCAGCCCGGTCCTCGCCGTCGGCCCAGGCTTACCTCGGAGACCAGGTGCACAGGCAGGTCGCCACGGTCGCATCCGACGTCCGCAGCGCCGTCATCGCCGACTCCGGTCACAACATCGCGCTCGAAAACCCAGTCGCGCTCTGCTCAGGCATGCCTCGACTTCTTCGCCGGCGGCTGACCCGGATCGGGCGTCGCCAGCGCGAGCCTTGGCGGTTCCAGCGCATGATCATCGCAGGGCGGCCTCGCCCGGCTCTCGGCTTGCCCGGCTGACCACGCGCAGATCGACGCCGGGCTCAGGCGTGGTGCGCGCCAGCACCGGACGGACAAGACGACAGCGATCAAAGCGGCGCTACGCGGCTAGCAGCGCACCCAGCTGCGGCGGCACGCCGCGACAACACCGGAAACGTTGCCGTCCAGCCGCGCGCACCTGATGGCCGAGGCGGTACAGGACAGGGTGCACAGGTGGGAACTGACCCGACACCAGCAAGACGCGCCAGACCTGCTCACCCACGGACACGACAACAGCGTGTCCCTTGACCACCACAACGGAGACCATCATGATCGCTCATGACCCAAGACGGTCCTTCCTCGTGGCAGCACCCCGGTCCCATCACGCTGGCAAGCGACAACGGCACCTGGTCGCTCGCGGACCTCATGTGCCGCACCGCTTTCTTTGAGTGCCGTGCCCAGGTTCGAGTCCTGAGCGGGGCACCCAAAGCACGGAAAGCGCGCTGACCAGCGGGTACCCGCTTGTCGAAGCCCGGTCACCGCTGCCGGGGCCGACCAGGAGACGTCCAGAGCGCCGGCGACCTGCGGCCACGCCGGGCACGTATCACGCTGCCCGACCGCGGCTCCAGGTGTCCCACAGCCTTGCGGAGGGGGTGCCGGGAGATTCAGTACGTCCATGACCTTGCTTGTGACAGCACTCTTCCGCAGGCGCACCTGACCGATCAGAACGCTGTCGCACGGTCCCTGAGAGAGCCGGGTCCGTGGCCGTTGCCGGGGGTGATCGATGAGCGTTGTTGCCAGAATGGAAGGTGAACCGGACCGCCGACCATGCGCACCGGGTAGGCGTGTTGATGGTCAGGTTCGCCTCGGTGCAGATCGTCCGGTCCGGCGCCTTGAAGAAGAACATCCGCCCCCACGACAGAGTGTGCGGTCCTGGCCGCTGCTACGTGCGTGGTAGTGCTGTAGCATGTTTGTATGAGCAGCAAGGAGCGGTTGTCCGCGTCGGTGGACGCGGATCTGGTGGCGGTAGCGCAGGAGGCGGTGGCTGATGGCCGGGCCGAAAGCGTCAGCGCCTGGGTGAATGAGGCGCTGCGGTTGAAGGTTGCCCATGACCTGCGGCTGCAGGCACTGGACCAGTTCGTCGCTGCGTTCGAGGCCGAGCACGGCCAGATCACCGAGGCCGAGATGCGCGAGGCCGCCCGTCGTGCGCGAGGCCGCGCGGTGGTGGTCCGGGGGGCGCATAGTCCGGCAGGCCGGGGTGCGGCGCGAGAGCAAGGGGTCGCCTGAGGTGCTGGTGCTGGACGCCGGGGCATTTGTGGCGGTCGAGCGGGATGACCGGGATGTCGTTGCGCTGATCAAGCGGGAGCGGCTGGCTGGGCGTACGCCGGTGAGTCATGGGGGAGTGGTGGCGCAGGTATGGCGCGGGGGTACCGGGCGGCAGGTGCCGGTGGCCCGGCTGCTAGCCGGGGTCGACATCGTCGCGCTCGACGACGGGCTCGGCCGTCGGGCGGGTGTGCTCCTGGCCCGCAGTGGCATGCGTGATGCGATTGATGCCGCGGTGGTGTGCCTTGCATCGGACGGGGACGACATCCTTACCTCCGATGCTGGCGACCTTCAGGCGCTGGCCCAGGCTGCGGGTGTCCACGTCGAGCTCATCCCTGTGGAGGCCTGAAGCATGGCAGCGCAAACTGGCCCGGACCTTGCCGAGTGGACGGTCAAGGCCGGATGGCGCTCAGATCGTCCTGGAGCTACCGGACTTCCATCGCAGGCAGGTGTCCTGCCGGTGTGCCCGTCCCGGACAACCAAGATGTATGCGCCGGGCGAGGAAAGGCCTGCGGTATCGGGCAGGTGCAACGGCCCGGGGCTGGTGCAACGGCCTGAAAGCCGGTTGCCACCAGAAGCTCCTGGCCTGCACCGTTGAGGCGCATGGGCCTCAGTTTGGGGCACGATATGGGCACAGGAAGTTGATCACGTCCGCGTTTGCCCAGGTCAGGGGCTTGCCCACTGATAGGCAGCGCGTGGAATTTACGTTCGAAAATTTCTCTGATCTGCGCTCCCAGCAGGATTCGAACCTGCGCACACAGCTCCGGAGGCGGTGTGTGCAAAGAGTTACCGCGGCCATCCTGACCTGGGCAGACGCGCGTTCCGGCTCGCTTTGGCTTGCTGTTCTATCGCGGTTCGAATTACCTAATCTACCTGCGCCCCCAGCGGGACACCCACAACAGAGGAAGGCGCGCTGACCAGCGGATATCTGCTAGTTGAAGCCCGTTCACAGCTACCGGAGCCGGCCAGGAGACGTCCAGGGACTGCTGAGCTCGTCGGCTTCGAGTCTCAGCTGGTATCCCGGACCGTTCCTACCCCCGTTACTCCGGCCGCGCCATGCAGGGACTCCAGAACTTCTACCTGTACCCGCAGACGACCGAGCAGGGAGACCAATGAAGATCGCGGACGTCGAGGGAAGGGAGACGATCACCGGCTGCGCTCGCAACACCGCGGCTGGCGCGGCGCAGGTACCTGGCGAAGAGCAAGCTCCGCCACCCGGTCGAGCTCGCGAGCGGCTGGTGAGCGTGGCCAGGGCCCGGTGACGGCTCGGGCGTATCAACCCGCGCGGACGACCCTGGCGTGCCCGCAAGCAGCCGAGATTCACTTTCAGGTTCGGTCTGTTGCCGTCTGACGGAACCTGCGCTCCGCCAGGTGCCTGTTTTCTCCACAAGTGCGCGCACGGGAACCAGTCGCCTATGACCTATACAGCGTGCTGAGTTGGTGCTGACATGCGTATGGTCATAAGCCCATCTAGCTGCGGAAACTGCCCGTACCTCCATGAGCTTCACGATTTTCGAGGGCACGTCGGAGATCCAGCCCGTGATCATCGGTAGGGCCGTCACCGGGCTGGACGTGCGGTAATAACCGCAGTTCATGGCGCTGGCGCGGATCCTGAAACGGCCCGTCAACTCCGGTTTCTGGCGGTTGCCTGTTTGCCCCGTTATTCCTGGTTGGTCCCCATCAGTCTCGGATAGCATGCTGGGTTGGTGCTGACCCCCGTCGATTAGGGTAATGACCCTAAATGGCACGAGCACAGCGGATGCTGCCGCTGCGGGAGGCAGCTGACCGCCTCGGCGTGCCCTACCAGACAGCCTACGGCTGGGTCCGTGAGGGCTTGCTGCCTGCCACGAAGGTCGGGCGACGTTACGAGATCAGCGTTTCCGACGTTCATGCGCTTGGCGCCCGCCGTGCCGTCGGTACTCCGGCTAACCCCGAGGCGCCGGTGCGCAACTGGCAGCGGCAGGCTGACCGCTTCTATGAGGCGATCGTGGCCGGCGAGGAGCGGCTGGCCCAAACGCGTCTGGAGCGCCTCGCCGCGGGTGTGCCGTTCATCGAGCTCTGTGAGCGGGTGGTGGCACCGGCCCTGCGTCGGGTAGGCGAGGACTGGGCAGCCGGTGAAGTTACCATCGCTGTCGAGCACCGGGCCAGCGCGATCTGCGACCACCTGCTCGCGCCCCTGGGGGCGCGGCAGCCTGGGGGCCGCCCGCGTGGAGTCGCGGTGACGGCGACCCCGCCAGGGGAGCGGCATGGACTGCCCGCACTGATGGCCGCGGGCAGTTTGCGCGAGGACCATTGGCTCGTCCAGCACCTGGCTACTGACCTGCCGGTACAGGAAGTCGGTGGGCTAGCCCACGACGTCGCCGCTCGCCTGGTAGTGCTGTCCGCCGCCACGAAACAAGGCGCAGATCGCGGTGCCGAAGAGGCGGGTCACCTTGCCCGGGCTTACCCTGGCCTGCTAGTGCTGACCGGGCGCCCCGGCGAGAGCCTGCACGACCTGCGCGAGCTCACCCGGATGCTGGCGGAAGCCCCCGGCGGCGCCAGCTGAGGACAAGGGCCCGGCGCTAGGCCGGTCGACAACAACGGACGGCAGCCGCAGCCGCGGCGGCGGCTAATCCCCCTCCGGCCTGCGGTCGCTAGATGCCATTCATTTCGCCACCGCCAGCAGGCTAGGCCACGACCTCGACTCAACGAAAACTTCACGTGACGAGGCCATAGCTACATCCTCGGGCTACGCCTCCCGGAGGGTGGGCCAGCCGAACCCGTTGCTGCCGCAGAGGAACTGCCGTTCCTCGTCCTCCTTCAGGGAGAATCGAAGCTCCTCGGACCTGCGCAGCAGGACGAACCGGATGCGCAGGCGGTGTTCCCCTGATTCCACAGTGAAGACCCTCACCTGCTCGTTTCCGATCTTGCCCGCGGAGTGGTCGTCGAGAATCACCGTGTAGTTCCAGTGAAGCCTAAAGAGGCGTACAAGCAAGCCGGTAGGGAGCACAGTTGCGGGGGACACTGACCAATGTTGCTTCGGCCTAGAGATCCTGATTGCTGACATGACGCAAGTTCCTTGTCGTAGTGGGGGTGTGCGGCATGCCGCGGGCGATCTCGAGCCGTCTGGCCACGCCGCCGGAGAAGGTCGATACCAGATCCTGGTGCCGCAGTGGCTTCGCGCCGACGCGGTTGATCACCGTCGGCACCGCGCAGGTTAGCTCGCCATGGACGACGCATGACGGACGCTCGTGCTGCCCGCGCCAGTAGCGCCGGCATGTACACCAGCTATTGAGCAGATCTGACACTACGAGTCACTCCCTGGGCTATGGGCCGGTCAACGCGGATGCTGGCAGCGTGGCGGGGAAGCAGGACAGGGCCCATCGACCCGGAATATCGGGCATCTGGCCCTGTCCAGAGCCTTGCTCGAGGCACCGTCGGCAGGCCTGATCGGATCGCCGTGCTCGGCTCGCTGATTTCCAGCTCCTACGGACGCTGCCACGTTCGCCCAGCCGTGGCTGGTCCTGCGGGCACATGGCGCGTCGCTGTTCGCAACCGACATGTCCGCGCGACCCCATGGCGATGACTCTCAGTGTCGGGACGAGCGTGATAATCTGTCTAGACATGGCTAGACAGATTGGTTGGGATTCTCGTGACCTCGCCTACCCACGACTACTGGCAGATCCAAGATGCCAAGCAGCGTTTCAGCGAGATGATCCGCGCTGTTGTGCATGACGGGCCCCAGATCATCACCCGGCACGGCGAAGAGGTCGCTGTCGTGGTGGACATTGCCGAGTACCGCCGGCTGACCCACACCGCGGTGGACCTGACGGGACTGCTGCTCGGTGAGCCAGCGCTTTCCGACGATGCCGTAGAGGCACTTGCAGAGGTCGAGGCCGAGCGCAAAGCCGACTTGGGACACCCGATTGACCTGGAAGTCGGCTTGTGAGCTACCTGCTCGATACCAACATTCTCGTGGAGACGCGCAAGCGTCAGCCTGCCTCCGGCGTGACGAGCTGGATTGCCGCGACGCCGCCCGAGCGGTTGTATGTATCGGTGCTAACGATGGGGGAGATCGAGCAGGGCATCTCACGTATTCGCGGTCGAGGAGACAGTGAGCAGGCGGCGGGCCTTGAGCGCTGGCTGAGGGAAGTAGAGCTTGGATTCGCGGACAGGATCCTGCCCGTCACGCTGCCGGTGGCCTCCGCCTGGGGGCGCCAGCAGCACGCACAGCCGCTTCCCGTCGTGGACGGCCTGATTGCTGCCACTGCCAAGGTGAACAGCCTCACGGTTGTCACACGGAATGCCAAGGACTTCGAGCGAACAGGCGTTCAGGTTCTTAACCCGTTCGGGGACTAAGCACAACTGGCAGCCATTCGCCAGCTGGTAGAGGATGCAATCGGTGCTGAGTTGGTGCTGACATGCACCCCACTCACCAGGCCATCTACCTGCGGAAACTGCCCGTAACTCCACGTGCTTCACGATCTTCGAGGGCACGTCGGAGATCCAGCGCATGACCATCGGCAGGGCCGTCACCGGGCTGGACGTGCAGTAATAACCAGAGATCACGGCAGTGGTGCGGATCTTGAACTGGCCCGTGAACTCCGGTTTCTGGCGGTCGGTCGTTCGCCCGTTATTCCCGGCTCGGCGCATCGGGAGCGCGACTATCCCGCGTCTTTATTTCAGAGTTTCGCCGCATACTCCGGCCGACCCTAGCGGGCTGTCGGTTACGGTAAGGCCTGTGGCCCGCCAATGGGCACGACGTCGACCCGGTAAACCTCTTCCGCCTGCTGCTTCAGACCCGACTCGATGCCGCGTACCAGTGACTTGACCTGGTCGCCGCGCAGGCGATCCTCGATGTCAACCCGGGCGACGATCCATACCCTGCCCGGGCCGACGAAGGTGACCAGGAGCTGGCGGATCGCAGTGACGCCGGAGTAGCCGAGGAGAAAGGCTCGTACTTTCTCCTCCTCAGCGGGCCGGAATGGCTGGGTGACGCCGGTAACGTCGCGGCCGTGCGGCCCTCCGGCGGCCCCCGTCCAGGTGCCGACCAGGAAGTCGTGGCTGCGCTGGATGAGCCGGAGACTGAGTCGGATCAGCACCAGCGCGATGAGCACCGCGGCCACTCCCTGGGGGATGGATGACCCGGTTATCTGGTTCAGGCCCAGGGCCGCGAGTGCGAGCACGTCTCCACCGACCGACACCGCGTCCGCGGTGAACACAGTCCGCAGCGTGGGGTCGGATGTGACCCTGGATTCCTCCAGCAGGTCTCGATGGTACCGGCGTGCCCGCAGGCTCATCTGCCCCGCTGACTGGCGGATCGACATCAGGTCAAAGACGGCCGAAACGGCAAGCACGATGTAGGCCACGGCGAATGATGAGGTGGCGCTGGGGTGGATCAGCTCGTCGATGCCTTCTCGCAGGGAGAACGCCGCGCCGGCGACGAAGACGCCGAGGGCCGCGATCAGCGCCCAGAAGTAGGCTTCCCGCCCGTATCCGAGGGGATGCTGGTCGTCAGCCGGGCGGCTGCTGCGACGCTGAGCAATGAGGAGGAACATGTCGTTGGCGGTATCGGCGAGTGCTTCGGCAGCTCCGGCAGCTACCGCGGACGAACCGGTGAAGATCGCTGTGCCGACCTTGGCGAGCGCGACCCCAATATCGGCCCCGATGGCCACCAATACGGTCCGCGTGCTGTCGTCCGGCATCGCGTGCCGCCTCCTCCCGGCCGGCCGTTTGCAGAATGTCGGCAGCTGACGCCAGTATCCCGACCCCGGTTACGCGCCTGGTTGCGATAGAGGTGAGGATGCGATGTGAGGTGGTTGTCCGTCGGCCTGGCCGGAAACGCCCTCATTTGCGTGCGCTTCGGCATAGTGCCTGACCGCAGCCATGGTCCGCAGGTTCTCCTTGTCGAATCTGGCGGTGATAACCCGCCTGAGCGGGCGGAACGGAGCCGGGATGCTGATGTCGAGGACCAGCCACCTGGTCACGGCGGTACAGGTGTCCTCCGGCTCGAGCGAGTAGTGGATGTGCACGTCGACAGTGGCGAGTAGCTGCCGGACCGCGATGGTGTGGTGGAAGTCGACCGACCCAGGGCGCTGGAACCCGGTGACCGTGCCCCACCAGTCCTTGCCCGGCACTCCTGGGCGGCCGTCGCGGTAGCGGCTGCCGAGCCGGACCGGGTAAGGCTGAACGTCGGTGGTGCCGCCGAACTGTTCCGATGAGGGCAGCCAGCGATCGTAGTGCGGCATGTCTGACAAGAGCTCGAACAGCAGCTGCCGGGGTGCCGCGATCTTCGAGGTATAGAACCGGTGCCATTGCGCATGTGACATGCGCACCTCCGCAGTGCGGGAGGCAGCCCGCTTGACGGCTGCCAGAGATTATCCGGTGATCAGAGCCCGACTCTACTGAAGGGTGGTACATGAACCCGCCTGCGCGTCCCGGCTTGCAGACCTGATCCTGAAACGGCACGCGTCCGCCCTGAGCTGCCACAGGCTGTTGTACTCCAGCGGACTCGCGCCTGCCGTCACGGTGACCACCTCCGGGATGTTCTCAAGGTCACAATCCACCCGGCACGGCGAGCGGACAAGATCCCGCCCCGGGCCTGCGGTCCGGGGCGGGACACACGCGACGACCTACATCCCCTGGAAGTGGCAACGGCTGGTCATCGGCACCGGCGCGGCCGGCGGCCTGCCGGTCATGGATCAGGTCAGCCACGAGGCGCGCCGTCGCAAGGTCGAGCTCGTGCGGATCTTAAAACGGCCCTTGAACCCGGGATCAAGAGCCGCCACTCGAACTTCCGCCAAACGGGGAGACCTCGAGTATTAAGCCTGTTTCGGGTATTCCCGCGGGTGCTTGCCGCTCTGGCGTAACGTGTGCATCCACAAGACGAGTCTGGGCAGTGCAAGCCAGCCAGGTACCTGACGCGGTGTCTGCCTGACCTGTCGGTCAAGCGAAGTGTCTCCGGCCTCTGAGGGGCGCAGCTTGGAGGTGGACCAGATGCGAGAAGGCAGGAGCCGTCGCGCCTTCGGCTTGACCTTAGCGCTGGTTGTGACTGGCGGGCTGTTCGTCGCGCTGGTGTTCGGAGTACGCGCAATCCACGGCCTGGGCTACCTGCCGCCCGCCGCGGCTTCGACCCAGGGCGCCAGCATCACGTTGTCGGTCTTCCCCGATAGCTATCCGTGCCACGGCCACGGCGCGGGTGCGCCGGGAGGCGGCGCTAACCCGGCATGGGTGACATACTGTCCGACCACCACCATCCGGGTCCCCGCCTATACCACGGTGACTGTGACCATCAAGCAGTACGACACTGCTACCCCGCTGCACAGCCCGTTCTTCGACCAGGTCATCGGGACGGTCGGAAACGTCATGTACGTGAACGGCCGGGCAATGCAGCGCATCAGCCCAGACGCGGCGGCGCACTCGTTCACGATCCAGTCGGCGCCGAACCCCGACGAGACCCAGCTGTTCATCAACGTCCCGCTGCCCGGCGTGTCGGCCAGTGCGCCGAACACCGTGACGATCGCTGGCCAGAAGTACCCGAAGCCGAACGTAATCGTGTTCCGCTTCAAGACCGGCTCGCCCGGCCAGTACGTGCTGCACTGCTACGTTCCCTGCGGCACAGGCCTGGCTGGCGCGCAGGAGGGGTTCGGCGGGCCGATGGCCACCATCGGTTACATGTCCGGAACGCTGACCGTCACGTGACCGGGGAGGAAACGATGCACGGCTTGGCCATCATGGGATTGGCGTGGTGACGCCCGGCGCGCCGGGAACTTCCGGCGGCGAGAACTCCGGCACGGGAGCGCCAGGCTCCGGAGCGCCTGTGCAGGGCGCGGTTGGTCACATCCGGCGGGTGCTTCTGATCTGGGCGGTGCTGTCGGTTGTGTGCATCGCGCTGGTGCTAGTGATAATCCCGATCATCCGCCCCAAGACGGCGAGCTCGGTCGCGGGCTTCGCGAGCCTGACCGACCTGGTATTCACAGTGCTGGCGGTTCCGGTAGCGCTGTTCGTATGGGTATTCGTCTTCTACAGCCTGTTCGTCTTCCGCGAGAAGGCGCCGGCCACCGGCCGCGTCGAGGACCTGGAGGATGGCCCACCGCTGCAGCCACGACCCTGGCAGCAGATCATGTGGCTGGCAGTCACCGGCGTTCTGGCGATCTTCCTGGTGGGCTGGGGGATGTTCGGCTTCTACCGGCAGACCGCCGACCCGCCGCCCCCTAATGCCCTGCTGGTGGACGTTACCGGCCAGCAGTGGACCTGGACGTACTACTACCCCTCGCTCGGTGTCCAGAGCCACGTGCTCGAGCTGCCGCTCGGTCGGCCGGTCGAGTTCCGGATCACCTCCGATGACGTGCTGCACGGCTTCGCGATCGACGAGCTCGGCGTTGCGATGGACGCGAACCCTGGGTTCTGGGTGACCGCGCCGACCATAACGCCTACCAGGCTCGGCGAGATGACCGCCCGGTGCGTGGAGCTCTGTGGCCTGTACCACACCTACATGTGGACCCCGGTCTATGTGGTCACCCCGAGTGCCTTCACCGCCTGGGTAACGGCCAGCGGCGGCAACTCCGGCGCGGCGAGCACTCAGGACGGTGCCCAGTGAGCGCGGTGGCCGGCGCACCCGGCCGCGCCGCCGCGGGCCGGTTCGGGCGGGGCGTCCTCGTGCCGAGCGTTGTCTCGGGAGTGGTGCTCGGCCTGGTGGCCGCCATCGTGGTCGGGGTCGTGGTGCACACCGTCGCGCCAGCCGCCACCCAGGCTGACGACACGTGGGTCGCCGCCTACATCGCCTGGTTCCTGTTCTTCCTTGTCGGCATTGGAGCCGCCAACTACCCGGTGAAGTGGGCCATCGGCCGGCCGGAACCGACCCACGAGGAGGAAGAGCAACTGGCCGGGAAGGGCCAGGGCGCCTGGCGCTACTTCCGGTTCTGCACCGACCACAAGGTGGTCGGCATCCAGTATCTGGTCACCGTGCTCGTCCTGTTCCTGGTGGGCGGGCTGGCCTCCTGGATGATCCGGCTGGAGCAGGCCCGCTCGGGTGCGAAGATCTTCACCCCGGCCGCCTACAACACGATCGTGGGCATGCACGGCCTGGTGATGATCGCTACCACGATCATCATGATCTCCGCCG